>CALVYS010000001.1 GCA_944372355.1 uncultured Clostridia bacterium
AGTGCTTATTTTTATACAATAAGTCGGTTTATGTGGATTAAGTGGAAAACTTTGGGGGAGTTATCCACATTTCCACAGCAAAAATTTCTGATAACCGGCTTTTCGATCGGTTTTTCGTTTGGAGGGTTGTCAAAATTATTGGCCGTGGTTTGATCGGTTAGGGTAGGTTATGCCCTTGAAGTCAAAAAATATTAGGACGATTTTGACGATTTTTGCATAATCATGCTTTTTTCAAAAATTTTGACATGTGCCCTTCGTATATAAATTCCAGTTGATGCAGTGCTCTTGTCGAGGCCACATACAGCATATTTCTGTCAAGAGAGGAGTGATAGTTGTCCTTGTCAGCAAAGGGAACGATAACGTGGTCAAACTCAATTCCTTTTGAAGTTGATGCGGTTGTGATCACAAGTGGATAGTCAAAAGAAAAGTCGGATCCAACAATGATTTCAAACTCCTCTCTGCCTTTGAGCATGGAGGCAACTTTTTCAACTTCCTCAGCTGTTTTGCAAACGATGGCGGTGTGTTCGTATTTGCCACGATATTCTTCGATTAATTTAAGCAAAGCATGCTCGGTGTTGCTTGTTCTGATCACACGAGGTTCGATTCCTTCTCGGCTCATGTTCACAACGCCTTTTAAGCCGATGAGTTTTTCGCTAAACTCGGAAATCTGCCTTGTTGCTCGATAGGTTTTGTTTAAAACGATCAGCCTTGCTTTTAAAAATCTGGAAAGTTGCAGCAGGTATTTTTTTGAAAGAGTCTTTTCAATGCATTGGTTGATGTCGCCTAAAATGATTTTTGGGCAATCCCAAATGTGGTTGAAAAGATAGAAATGCGCCGGCGTGAAATCTTGCATTTCGTCGATTATGACATATTTGGTTGCAAAATCGTGATCGAGACCAAAAATAAATTCTTTTATCACGAGGAGTGCGGCCACATCTTCATATGCAAGCTGGTCAAAGTTTGGAGTTGAAAGTTTTTGTCTAGCGTAAAAAACTTCGCAAATTTTGTATATGTCCGCTAGTGGGAAAAATCGATAAAGCATGCCTTTAAATCGAGGCTTGATCAGCTCGGTTTCTCTTGGCGAAAGTCCAAAGCGTTCGATTAGGGCATCGGTCATGTAGGTGATGCGCTTGTTTATTGGAAGTGAGCCAAAAACTTCAAAGTAAAGTTTTTTGAGTTCGTCTTTTGGGAAATAGAAAGCGTTGTAGCTGCTTGCATCGGCGTCAGCAGGCTTAAACAGCATGTCCTTTGGATCGAAGAGACCGGCATATGTGTCATTTAAAAATTTTAACAAGTCGTCTAAGAAATCAAAAGAGGCCTTGTAAGCAATTTCATTCAACCTGCTTTGGTTTTTGTCCTTGTATATCTCGTCCATCAATTTTTCGCGAGGTTGAACCGGCTTTTTAAGTTCGGTCTTTGCAATATGTGAAAATGTCATTTCAATCACATTCTCTTCGCCAAGCTCTGGAAGCACTTCGCTTATGTAGCTGGAAAACAGGTTTGAAGGTGAGAGAATCAAAACGTCGTTGCTTGTGAAATCATCTCGGTGATTGTAAAGCAGATAGCCTGCCCTGTGCAAAGCTATGCTGGTTTTGCCGGAGCCCGCCACACCTTGAACGAGAATGGTTTTGAATTTTTCCTCTCGAATTATCTCGTTTTGCTCTTTTTGGATCGTTGAAACAATTTGACGCATTTTTGGTGAGGCATGGTTGCTCAAAACCTGTTGCAGAATCTCATCATTGATGGTTTCTTTGGTGTCAATGTAATATTTCAGTTCGCCATTTTGAATGGTGTATTGTCGCTTTAAGGTGATGTCTCCTTTGACAACTCCTTCTGGTGATTCATATTCGCCCTTGCCTTCGTCGAAGTTGTAATAAAGGCTGCTCACCGGCGCACGCCAGTCGTATACGAAAGCTTTTTCGTCCAAGGCTATGTAAGAAAGGCCAATGTAATATTTCTGGCTGTCGCTGGCGCCGTTTTCCTTAAAGTCAATTCTTGCAAAGTAAGGGCGATTTTTAAGCTTTTGAAGCATATCCATGCGGCTTGATATATGTTCGATTCGGTCGTTTATGGCGTTCAGAGTGTCGTTATAGTAGGCGATGGAAACGTCTTCATTGTCAAGTTCGTAGTAGTTTGCAGAAAGCTCGGCTTGAATTCGGTTGTAATCCTGCTTTTCGTTTGCTTTTTGTTCTGTCAGGCGTGAGATGTTTTCATCTATTGCATTTTCAACTGTTTTTAAGTATTTTTTCTCTTCTTGCATCAGCTAAGTTTTCTCCCTCCTTAACTTTAATCGGGCTATATTATATCACACTTGCCACTTTAAAGCAAGAAATTCAGAAGAATTGTTGTGCCAAAACTTGGACAAAACTTTTTGCGAAGGATGTTTACAAGCTTGAAAATTTGAAAATCAATCCAACTCTTGCCACGCTTTACGAAATAATCACCGTTTGTGATTCCTCTTTTGAAGAGCTTTTTTATTTTGAAAACTATGATGAGGATCGTGAGATCTTAGAGCTTTTTCATGCCTGCTCCTCGCAAACCAAAGACAGGGTTTTGCGCTTTATTCGAAGATGCCTTGCAGGCGAGTAAATTTGCAAAAAATGAAAATACTATTTTCATGAAATTTCTCAAAAACCTGACTCTTTATATAAGTGCCTTCATGCCGATGTATTTTCTGGTGCTGATCAAATTGGTGGTGGAACTTGCCAACGCCAATCTGACGTTTAATGTTTTAAATTCAATCAATCTTGCAACCCTTTTGCTTTTAAGCGGAGCAAGCGTCTGGGGGCTTTTGTGGAATATAAAATTCAACAAGGACGTCGCCAAAGAGGTGACGATTCTTTCAAAGCAAAACATAACCGATCGGCATTTTCTTGGTTATTTTTCGCTTTTTGTTTTGTTTGCAATTCCTCTTGACCTTTCATATGTCAGCATATTTTGCGTTTACATCGCCACACTCGTGATGATCGGTGTGGTGTATATGCACAATTCGCTTTATTACATCAATCCTTTTTTGAATATTTTGGGATACAGTTTTTACGACATTGAATATGTGGAGGTGGGCTCCTCGCAAAAGCGGCATGCAAAGATTTTTTACAAAGGCGAATTGAAGATTGAAAACACGACCTATTTCGTCAAGCTTAAAAACGAAAATTTCAGTTTTGTAGACGAGCCTAAAAAGAAGAAATGAAAGCGTCGAAATTTGAGGCCACACAAAGCGCCTACTATCTTTTTGAACTGCTGCTGTTTTTTGTTTCAATAGCAACCGTTTTTGTTTTTATGCCGCTTGTCTTTTATTATTTTGAAAAATACAGGGTGGAAAATTCCTGTATAAGTGGGGTCAAATTAAAATTCAATGGAAGAGTGGAGGAGGCCTATTTTATCTTTGTCGTGTATCTTGGAGTGTATGCGGCTTTTGCAATGATTTCAAACTATGTTCTTTACTTTTTCGGATTGTTGCTTTCAAGCAAGCTGGCGTTTTGGGTTGTCAATGGCGCGGTGCTGCTTATCAACGCTTTTTTCTTGCGCACACAGCTCAGAAACTGGGCACATAGAAAAACCTCGCTGGAAAATTGTTTGGGGCCAACTTTCAAAAAACCTATGCTTTGGGAAACCGTCAAATGGGAGGCTGCGGCCTGGGCAATCAACCTGCTTTCTTTCAAACTTGCTTCGCCACATGCACATGAAATCAGAATGAAACTCTTTGCAAAAAAGTATGTTCTGGGTGGATCAAACTTGGAGTTTAATGGCACCAAAGGTCAAATTTACAAAAAATGGTGGGCTTTTGTTGCTTTAAATTTAATCACGCTCGGCTTTTTTACACCGGTGATAAATTACAACATTTACAAGTGGCGTGTAGAGGGCCTGCATCTGGCTGCTCAGAACCGCCCAAATTTCAACAAAAGCTGCTTGGCTGACAAATTCCTCAAACTTCGCACAAAAAAGGCTTAAAACACTTGTTTTTCTTATTATAGTATATTATAATATAATATATATAATATAGTGAAAAACGGAGAATAAAATGAGCGAAAAAACATCGGAGGAGTTGGAACTTTCTGGCTCTCAGCACTATGGCGCTGGCGACATTCAGGTTTTGGAGGGTTTGGAGCCTGTTCGCAAACGTCCAGGCATGTATATAGGATCGACAGATGAACACGGGCTTCATCATCTTGTCACGGAAGTTGTTGACAACTCCATCGATGAGGCACTGGCAGGATACTGCACCAGAATTGAGGTGACCATCAATGAAGACGGCTCTTGCAGTGTGGCAGACAACGGTCGCGGCATTCCAACCGGCATCATTGAAAAAGAGGGCAAAAGTGCAGTTGAAGTGGTTTTGACAAAACTTCACGCTGGTGGCAAGTTTGGCGGTGAGGGTTACAAAATCTCCGGGGGCTTGCACGGCGTGGGTGTTTCTTGCGTCAATGCGCTTTCTTCAAAACTTGTGGCGGAGGTTTTCCAAAACGGGCTTTATTACATCATAGAGTTTTCTCGCGGCAAAACCACCTCTCCATTAAAGATCGTTGGCAAAACTGAAAAGAGAGGCACGACCATCACCTTCTGGCCAGACGACGAAATTTTTGAGACCACCATTTTCAATTATGACACCATGAAGTCAAGATTCAGAGAGATTGCCTTTCTAAACAAAGGTTTGGTGATTTCTTTGGAAGACAAGCGCCCTGGCAAAGAACAAAAAGATGTTTTCGAGTTCAAGGGTGGAATTGTTGAGTTTGTGGACTTCTTGAACAAAAACCGTGAAACATTGTTGTCCTGTCCAGTTTATTTCAACAAATTCAATCGTGGAAGCAACGGAGAGGTTGAAAATGAAGTTGAGGTTTGCTTCCAGTTTAATGATGGATACAATGAGATCATAAACACCTATGCAAACAACATCAACACCGAAGAGGGAGGCTCGCATTTGGAGGGCTTCAAAAACGGTCTGACAAAGGTTATCAATGACTATGCTGTGAAAAACAAAATCATAAAAGAAACCGAAAAACTTTCTGGTGAGGATTGCCGCGAAGGCATCACAGCCGTCATCAGTGTGAAGTTGCGTGAGCCTCAATTTGAAGGCCAAACCAAAACCAAACTTGGCAACAGTGAAATGCGCACGATCGTTTACAAGGTGATGGTTGAAAATTTTGGAGACTACTTGGAAGAGCACCCAGTTGAGGCCAAAAACCTTATTTTAAAAAGTGTGAACGCGCAGAGAGCAAGAGATGCAGCAAGAAATGCGCGTGAACTTACAAGAAGAAAAAGCGTGCTGGAAAACACCACTCTTCCTGGCAAACTTGCAGATTGCACGGAAAAGAATCCTGAGCATTGCGAGATTTACTTGGTCGAAGGTGATTCCGCTGGCGGCACCGCAAAACAGGGCAGAGACAGAAGATTCCAAGCCATCTTGCCACTTCGCGGAAAGATTTTGAACGTTGAAAAAGCAAGGCTGCACAAGATTTTAGAAAATCAGGAAATCAAAAACATGGTCACAGCCTTTGGAGCTGGGATTGGCAGCGAATTTGATTTGAACAAGCTTCGCTATCACAAAATCATATCCATGACAGATGCCGATGTCGACGGCTCTCATATCAGAATTTTGCTTTTAACTTTCTTTTTCAGATATATGAGGCCACTTATAGAAAATGGATACGTTTACTCTGCAAAACCACCACTTTACAAAGTGGCACGCGGAAAAGATGAAAAATATTTTTACTCGGATCAAGAACTCAATGACGAGCTTGAAACCAATGGCAGAAAGGGTGTGACAATTCAAAGATACAAAGGTCTTGGTGAGATGAACGCAGAACAGCTTTGGGAGACCACGATGAATCCAGAAAAGCGCACACTTATCCAAATCACAATGGACGACGCCATTGAAGCCGACAAAATGTTCAATCAACTTATGGGTGAGGATCCAGAACTTAGAAGACAGTTCATCGAAGAAAATGCAACTCTTGTAACCGATCTTGATGTGTAAGAAAAGGAAAAGATATGAAAGAAGAAAAAGAAAAGAGGCCACTTTCAGAGCTTCTTGCAGACACAAAAATTGAAAAAGTCGATGCGGTGGGCGAGCTTAAACGCTCTTTCATCTCCTATGCCATGGCCGTGAACGTTTCGCGTGCGATTCCAGATGTAAGAGACGGACTCAAACCTGTGCACAGAAGAATCTTGTTCTCGATGGGCGAGCTTAACAACTTCTATGACAAGCCATTTAAAAAATGCGCCAGAATCGTCGGTGAAGTTATGGGTAAGTTTCACCCGCACGGAGACAGCTCTGTTTATGACGCGATGGTAAGGCTTGCACAAGACTTTTCGATTCGCTGTCCACTCATCGATGGACACGGAAACTTTGGATCTGTCGATGGAGATCCACCAGCAGCGATGCGTTACACTGAGGCCAGACTTTCAAAAATAGCTTCGCTTATGCTTGAAGATCTTGACAAAGACACGGTTGCGTTTTATCCAAACTTTGACGACACCCTTATGCAACCGACAGTGTTGCCCGCAAAATTTCCAAACTTGCTCGTAAACGGTGCAGACGGCATCGCGGTGGGCATGGCAACCAACATTCCTCCACACAACCTTACCGAGGTGATAAACGGCACCCAGGCGTTGATTGCAAACCCTGACATAGACATCGATGAGCTTATCACTTACATTCCTGCGCCAGACTTTCCAACAGGTGGCGTGATCATGGGAAGAAGTGCCATCAAACACGCTTACAGAACCGGACGTGGTGGCATAGTGTTGCGCGGCAAGGCTGAAATCGAGGAAACGGCGTCTGGCAAACAGAGAATCGTGATCACTGAACTTCCTTATCAAGTCAACAAAGCCAAATTCATCATGCAAGTTGCCGATCATGTTAAAAACAAAAAGATTGAAGGCATCAGCGACATTAAGGAAGAATCCGATCGAAGCGGCATGAGAATCGTCATCGACATCAAAAAAGATGCCAATGCGCAAGTGGTTTTGAATCTGCTTTACAAACACACTCAGTTGCAGCAGGGCGAAGGAATAATCATGCTTGCACTTGTTGATGGGCAGCCAAAGATTTTGAATTTGAAAGAGCTTTTGCAATGTTACATCAACCACCAAATCGAAGTTGTGGAAAGAAGCACTAGGTTTGATCTTGGCAAGGCCAAGGAGCGTGAGCACATCGTGCAAGGCCTTGTGACAGCGCTTGCAAACATAGATGAAGTGATCGCAATCATCAAAGCCTCTGATGATAAGCAAGACGCCATGGTCAAACTCACGCAAAACTTTGAGCTTGATGAAATTCAAGCCAACGCAATCTTGGAGATGAAGCTTTCGCGCTTGACAAGTTTGGAAGTTGAAAAACTTAATGAAGAGTTGAAAGAACTTGAAATTCGCATAGCTGATTTGGAAGACATTTTGGCAAAACCAGAAAGAGTTCGAAAAATTATAATCGACAAACTTGAAGAAATCAAAAACGAGTTTGGCGAGCTGCGTCGCACACAGATCAGCATGGATCTTGGCGGCATCGACATCGCGGACCTTGTTCCAAAAGAAGAGGTTGTCATTTCTATGACACGTCTTGGATATGTCAAGAGAATGTCCACCAGTGAATACCATGCACAAAAGCGTGGAGGAGTTGGGATCACGGCGCACAAGACAAAGGACGAGGACTTTGTGGAAAAGATGTTCACCACTTTCTCACATGATGATTTGCTGTTTTTCACCACCAAAGGAAAAGTTTATGCAATCAAAGCTTACGAAGTTCCTGAGGCGCAGAGAACCGCAAAGGGCAGAAGCATTGTAAACCTTATCATGCTCGATGCTGATGAAAAAGTTTCAGCAGTGATTCCAAGAGGGGAAAACGCCCAAGGTTATTTGGTCATGGCAACAAAACAAGGTCTCATCAAAAAGACCGACCTTTCTGAATTTGAAAGAATCAACAAAAATGGCAAAATTGCGATCTCTTTGGTTGACGACGACAGCTTGATTGGCGTGGAGCTTTCAAGCGGAGAAGATGAGATTCTGATCGCTTCCAGTGACGGCAAATGCATTCGTTTCTCAGAGAAAGATGTCAGAGCAACCGGCAGGGGCTCGCAGGGCGTCAAATCGATGTCGCTTTCGAAAGATGAAGAGGTCATTGACATGACACTGGTAAAACCTGGCTCGCAAATTATAACCATTTCAGAGTATGGCTACGGCAAGCGATCAAGCATTGACGATTACAGATTGCAAGGACGTGGTGGAATGGGAATCAAGGCCGGAGTGTTTAATGAAAAAACTGGTAAACTTGTTGCCCTTAAACAAACAAGCGGAGATGAGGACATTTTGATGATTGCTGACAGTGGAGTGGTCATCAGAACGCCAGTCGATGCGATCAGCCAGTTCTCACGCGTAAGTCAAGGCGTCAAAGTGATGAAGCTCAAAAACGACGCAAAAATCGTGGCTGTCGCACTTACCGAAAAAGAGGAGCAGGAGTCTGAGCAAGAGCCGGCTGGTGAAGAAGAATAAAAAAATCGCATTTTCTGCGATTTTTTTTTAAAATAAATTAAAAATTAAACACATCTCCATCTTTTGGAAGGCGCATTTTATTCTTTGCAGCGGCGATGGAAAATTTTGAAAGATGCACAGGATAAAAGTCAACATTTTCAAATTCTTTTTTCAAATTTATCACGTCATTTACTGACAGATGTTTGTCGCTAGGATAGATTGCGGCCATATCTATAAATATGGCTTTTGATTTTTTAATAATCTTTACCAAGTTTTCGCACATTGCTGTGTCGCAACTAAATCCTATGGTTTTTTGGCCTTCGCTGATTGCGAAGCCAAACGAATCTGGAATGTGTTTGACTGTGTAGGCAGTGATGTTCAAATTGCCGGATTTGAAAACTTTTCCATTTGTGAGTTTGTTAAAAGAAAGGTGAGTTTGAGCATATGCCAAGGTTTTTGGCAGTCGAAAAGCGTTGCATACGCTTTCAAATTTTTCCCAAAAACCATCTGGTGCATAAATTTTGGTGGAGCGGGTCACTTTTCTGTTTTTCAAAATCTCCACAAACAGGTGCAAATCGGCCCAATGATCACTGTGATAATGTGAAATGATCACTGTGTCAATTTTGTCAAGCTTGCCGGAATTGAACATGGTTTTAAAGGAGCCCTGTGGGCAATCCAGCATAATATGGTCGTTTATGATAAAACTTGTTGACAGGCGTTTTGTCCAAGTGCAACCTGTGCCAATCAGTTCGATTTTCATTTTTTCCTCGATTTGTTTAAAGCGTATCTTACAAAATTATAGCACAAAAGATTTTTTTATAAAAACCATTTAAGTGCTTTCGAAATCAAAAAAAACGAGGGATTCCTCGTTTTATCTTTCATTTTTTAAATCGACTGAATATATTTTTTCATCAAAACAAATCGTTTCGCCGTTCAATCTCACTTCTTCCATTCTTTTTGTTGTCAATGTGAGGCCATTTGCCGCGGCAGCACAAATGACTTCTGGGTTTTGAGCAATGTTAAAGGGCAGGATTTTTGGCAAAACTTCGTTGTTTTGAATAAGACTTAAAACAAACGAACAGTTGCATTTCAAAAGTCTATGCCTATCAAAAAAGGCGTCTTTATCTTTTGATGCGCGATATTTTTCCAACCACTTTTTAAGTTTTTTCGATGTCATTTTTTTCCTCTAAATTTATTATATCATATGGAAAGTTTAAACGCAATACCCAAATTTACAGAATTTTGTCGAAAAGAAGAGGCGCGGTTGCTCCTTGGAGCAGGATTTGAACCTTAAATGAACCACTCGCTTCGCTCGTAGAAGGTTCGCAGGTTCTTCTTCGATTAAACAAATAAAAAAAACGAAGACAATGCTTCGTTTCACTTTGGTTGCGGGAGCAGGATTTGAACCTGCGACCTTTGGGTTATGAGCCCAACGAGCTTCCGGACTGCTCTATCCCGCGATGTGATTATAGTATATGCCTCTCAGCCGCTTTTGTCAACACTTTTTTTCAAAAAATTAAAAAAATGAAATTAAAATTAAAAATATGTGTTTTTTAAGCTTTATTATTAACAAAAATAATTGTTTTTTTTGTCACATCTTTAAAGTTTTTGAATTTTATCATATTTTATGGCAAGACTAAAAAGGTGGAGGTAAAAAATGAAATTTAATCCTTTTGAAGAAAAACCTAAAAGCTTGGAAAGTTGCATCATGGATTGGAAAAAGCTTTCTCCAAAACCATATGACAAACTCAAAGCAAGGCCTTATACACGAGTGCGCTGTATATTGATGAATGGAACTGAATATGAGTCGGTGTGGTTTGGCCATCAATTTCACAGGCACACCAGCGACAACGATCTTCGCAGATCTTTGGCGCTCATTCGCAGAAGTGAGCAGCAACAGCAAAAACTGATTTCCTCGCTTAAACCTGTCGATGAAAATTTGCTTGAAACGACGATCGGGTATGAGCAACTTGCTGTCGATTTGACCGCCTTCTTGGCACAGCATGTCAACGACAAACATGTCAAAGCCGCTCTTGATTTTGCGCTGCTTGAAGATTTTGATCATCTCTATCGCTATGCCAACCTTCTTGAAAGTGACATGGGCGCAAAAGCAGAAGATTATGTTGGTGATTACACTGAAATCATGCCGGCAAGGCCGACAATTTCCCATCATCGCCATCCATTTGACAGTGTGAAAAATCCGATCAAGAACAAAGCCGCCACACCTTTTGACAAATGTGCAGTCAACATTATAACAGCTGCTGAGCAACAAACGATGAACTACTATATGAATCTTGGCGGATTTTACAAAAATCAAAAGGGCAGAGAGGTTTACACCGAAATCGCGATGGTTGAGGAGCAACATGTGACGCAGTATGGCAGCCTTATCGATCCAACTGCAAGCTGGTTTGAAATGAGTTTGATGCATGAATATATTGAATGTTACCTTTACTATTCTATGCTCTGCGACGAGAGTGAACCAAACGTCAAAAAAGTGTGGGAGATGCTGTTAGTGCAAGAGATCGCACACCTTCACGCAGCTGCAAAAAATTTGAAAAAATACGAGAAAAAGGAGTGGTGTGAAGTGATTCCAGACGGGGCCTTTCCAGAGCTTGTGGCTTTTAAGTCTAACAAGGATTATATCAGAAATGTTATTAAAAATTCTGTCAATTTCACGGCGGATCGTGAGTCATATATCGATCTTAAAAAACTTCCAAAAGATGCTGACTTTTTTAAATATCAAAACAAAATCATCAAAAATGAAAACGAGGTCGCTTCTCACAAGGTGGTGAAAGAGCACATTGATCGTTTTGGCGAAGATTATCGCGTTCAAGACAAACCTCACCCGATAAAAGCTCTTGACAATCGAAAAGTTGACAACATGAGCGTCGGAAGAAAGCAATAAAGGGAGCGATTATAAGCGGCAGAGAAAGCCTTGTTATGAATTATGAAATTCGCAAGATCTTTAGCAGACAATTAAAAAAAGCGGAACTTTTCCGCTTTTTTTTATTCGCTTGCAAGTTGTGATGGGTGTTTTCTGAAAAAGTCTTGTTTTTCTGCCAAAAATTTGATTTCTGGTTCAGGTTTAATCTGCGTAAATTTTTCAAATGCATAATCCCACGAAAAGGCCTTTTGTTTGTCAAAACCCAAAAAGTCGGCCACATTTTCAGTGCCGCTTGGCGCCATAGGGTGAAGCAACAGGTTGGCCGTTTTGATGAGTTGCAAAGTGTTTGCTGTCAGCTTTTTCAAGCCTTCTTCGTCGCATGAACCAATTTCTTTGACCCACATTTTGTTGATGTCTCTTACAAACACGTCGACGACATTGACAACCTGGTGCAGTTTTTTGTCAAACATAAATCTTTCGTAATCCAGGCATGCCTTTTTGCATTTTGCTATAATTTCTTCGGAAATTTCAGCCTCAGGCACCTTGCCATTAAAGTGATTTTGCGTGCTGTAAAAGAAGGTTCTTAAAATTCTGTTGTAAACATTTGTCAAAAGATTGCCCTCTTTCAATGCAGGATCCGCCTCATCAGGTTTTGCGTCAGGATTGAGAGGTTTTGGCATAAAGTTGACGTTGTTGTTGGAAAGGTTCATTCCCAAAAAGTGCATGCGAAGTTGTTCTGGGGTGTAGTAATTTAAAAAGTCTCTGCCCATTGGCGCTTTTATTGTTCCCGAGGAGCTTGCCTTTTTGTTTAAAAACAGCAAATGTTTGATTGGAACAAGCTTGGAAAGTTTGAATTCGCCATCTTTTGGAGGGTATTTGACTGCTCCCTTTTGCATATGCAGCCACATAGCCTGTTGAGCAGGGCCGTAGAAGGAAAGGTTGTCTTCGCCCATAATTTGGTAGATTTCTGCGTCTTCGCTTTTCCAAAATTTTTCCCATTCGTTTTCTGGTTTGCCGATGGAAAGCAGATAGGCCTTTGTGAGCGAAATAGGTGCCCACAAGCTTTCTGGCCAAACGTAAAAGGTTTGCCCTTCAAGTCCGTCGATTGTCGGGCATGGCACGCCCCATGGGTCGTTGCCGGTCAAACGGAAAGGCACAAGGGTTTTGCCGGTTCGATAATGAATGCCATTTTGTGCAAAAATCTCGCATGCTTTTTCACGATCTGCAAGTTTTTCAAAAATCAATGTCACACTTGGTCCGTTCTTTTCAACGAGTTCGTGTTTTGGCAATTCAAGAGTGGAAAGCTTTGGAAGATATTCCTTTTTAACATAAACCTCAGGCGCTTTTAAAAATTCTTTGATTTCTCTTGTCATAAAAATCGGAGTGTCAGAGCGTTTTTCAACATCTGACAACCAAGTTTTCATCTCGTCCAAGCACCTGTCGAGGTCAAAATACCAGTTTTCAACCTTTCTAAGCTCTGGTTTTTCACCACTGAGTGCGCTGACAGGGTCGATCAAATCCATTGGAAGATATTGATGGCCAAGGTCGCATTCGTCGGCATAGCCCTTTTCGCTTTGGCAGCCTTCGATAGGGCAGCGGCCAATCACTTGACGACCGTTTAGCAAAACACCCAATTTCTTGTCAAAGAATTGATAGGAAGATCTTTTTGAAAGCATTCCATGCTTGTGCAAAGTGTTGATAAACAAGGCGCTCATCTCTTCGTGAACTGACTTCATAGGTTCAAAAGCCGAAGCGCCAAAAAGGTTGTGTTTGATTTCAAACATTTCAAAAGTTTGTTTTTGGTGAATATGGTTGGAATAGATAAAATCTTGCAAACTCATGTTTGCAGGGATTTGGCCGTTTGCTTTTGCTTTGCGATAGCCCTCCGTTGCAGTGGAGCCGTAGCAATCGGTTCCAGACACAAAAATCACATTTTCACTGCCAATACGGTCGCGCAAAAAACGTGCGATGGTGTCTGCGCGAAGCATTATCGCCACATGCCCAAAGTGCAAATGTTTGTTGCCATAAGGCATTCCGCCTGTCACAACCGCACGTTTAGGAAAGGTTGGACGAGGGCGTTCGAAATTGTTTTCCATGATATTCTCCAAATTTTAAAAAGATTTTATAATCTAAACAACATTTTGTCAAATGATATGTTTAATCGAAAAGATTTTTTCTGATTTGGCCGATCTTTTTTTTGATGCGAGAAAGGGCGTTGTCGATGCTCTTTTTTGTCTGGCCGGTTTTGTCGGCGATCTGTTGATAACTTAGACCCTGCAAATAAAATCTCAATACAGTGTGCTCCAAAGGCGAGAGCTCTTTGGCAAAAGCCGCTTTGAGTTCGGCATACACCTGACGATTTGCAAGCACCTGTTCTGGGCTGAGGCCGTCGGAAATGAGAAATATGCCAAGCTCGTCATTTTCTTCATCTGTTATTGGAACGGCGGAGGAGAGCACCAGATTTTTTTGAGTGGAGGCATTTCTAACTGCCGACTGAATTTGTCGTTTGATGCACAAGTTTGCAAAAGTGGCAAACGAGGCAGATTTGTTTGGGTCATAGCTTTTGATCGCCTTATAAAGCCCGATCATGCCTTCCTGGATCAAATCCTCCACATCACCGCCAATGAGATAAAAACCACGACTGTATTTCGTGATTGTGTTTCTGTAACGGTTGAAAAGTTCGAGTTCCGCTTGCACATCGCCCTGTTGAGCGAGGCCAGCCAATTTTTCATCTGTCATTTAAATTTCCTTTGTCTCAAAATTTCAAAAATTGTCAATGCGCAAGCCACGCTGGCGTTCAGCGAATTGACTTTGCCTTCAAGCGGCAGGGTGATCACACCATCACATTTTTCGATGATGCTTGGCTTCACGCCTTTGCCTTCCGAGCCAATAACCACGGCGATCGGCAAATCTAGGTTGGTTTGATAGATGTTTTTTCCACCTGTTTCAGCAGCGAAAATCCACAAACCCTTGTTTTTAAAGTAATCGATCGCCTCTTTAAGGTTTGTCACCTGTGCGATTTTGACATTGGCAATCGCGCCCGTGCTGGTTCTGATCACCGTGTCATTCACCTGACATGCACGATTTTTTGGAATGACGATTGCGTCCACTCCGGCACATTCGCATGAGCGAATTATGGCGCCGAAATTGTGGGGATCTTCAATGCCATCTAAAAGCACGACAAGCGGTTTAGAGTTTTTTTCAGAGAGCAGCTCTTCAAGAGGGGTGTAGGCAAAATCCACCGCCTCTGCGATGTAGCCCTGATGGTGAGAGGTGGTTGACTTTCGCTCTAAGGCAGACTTTGGAACAAATTCGACTCGAATTTTGTTTTGCCTTGCAAGTGAGATGATTTCATCTTTTCGTGAGGCGTAAATTTGATCTACCAAAATTTTGTTTATCGTCATTTTTGAGCGGATTGCTTCTCTGATTGCATTTTTGCCCTCAAATTGCATAAATTTCTCCTAAATTATTGATATTTGCAAGATCTCTTGCAGTCGCTTTGTCTGTTCGGTTGAATAAAGATGCCCAATCAAAGCTTCGAATGCGGTGGCCTTTTTGTAGTCAGCTCCGTCAGCGTTTTTTGCTTGATGTTTTGGTTTGGCATTTCTGGCTCTGCGAACGATGGTTTGTTCTTGCTCCGACAGTTCAAGTTTTTCTAGCACCAAACTTTGCGCTTTTGCACTGCAAAGTCTGGCACAAACTTTGTGAATTTCATTTATTGGTTTGTCCAGGTTTTCCAATGCCCATTTGCGGACAAAGGTTGTGTGAATGCTGTCGCCTAAAAAGGCGAGTTCAAGTGAGGTAAGCTTTCTCATACGTTAAACCTGAAAAGCACGACATCGCCATCTTGCATAACATATTCCTTTCCTTCGATGCGCACCTTGCCCTTTTCCTTTGCTTTTAAAAATGAACCAGCTTCCACCAAATCGTCATATGAAACCACCTCCGCTTTGATAAAGCCTTTTTCAAAGTCGGTGTGAATCTTTCCAGCGGCCTGAGGCGCTTTGGTTCCTTTTTTGATCGTCCAAGCTCGAACTTCTTTTTCTCCTGCGGTTAGATAGCTCATAAGGCCAAGCAGATCGTAACTTGCTTTGACCAACTTTTCCAGCCCACTTTCTGTGATTCCGAGTTCTTGTTTGTAGACAGGGCGCTCTTCTTTTGGAAGCGAGATGAGCTCTTCTTCGATTTTTGCGCAAAGCGTTATGCAACCTGAGCCCTCTTGTTTGGCAAACTCTTCAACTTTTTTTGAATAGTCGTTTTCGCCTTGCATGATGTTTTTTTCAGCTATGTTTGCAACATAGATCACAGGCTTTGCGGTCAAAAGCGAAAAGCTTTGCAACAGCTCTCTCTCTTTTTCTGAGAGGGGAAGGGTGCGAACGCACTTGCCCTGTTCAAGATGATCCTTAACCTTTTTTAAAACATCGACGCTGCCAGCCAGCGCTTTGTCACCGGTTTTGACAAGCTTTGCATTTTTTTCGTAAATTTTGCTCACCTGTTCAAGGTCCGCAAGCGCGAGTTCCAAATTTATCACTTCGATGTCACGCACAGGATCCACACTTCCGCTCACATGAATGATTTTGTCATTGTCAAAACATCTGACCACATGAACGATTGCATCGACTTCACGAATGTGGCTTAAAAATTTGTTGCCAAGGCCTTCGCCATGGCTGGCCCCAGCAACGAGGCCTGCAATGTCCATAAACTCGATGCTTGCTGGCGTTATTTTTTGAGTGTTATACATCTTTCCCAGCACTTGCAACCTTTCGTCTGGCACGTCAACCACGCCGACATTTGGTTCGATTGTGCAAAAAGGATAGTTGGCGCTTTCCGCACCAGCCTCGGTTATTGCGTTAAAAAGAGTGCTTTTGCCCACATTAGGCAAGCCAACAACTCCTATTTTCATTTCATTAAGTTCCTTTTAAATGCAAAAGCAAATGCGGCAAGCACATTTGCTTTTTTGTTTTTTATCTGCCAAGCACAGCATCTCGCTTGTCTTTTTTGGTTTGTTTTTCAACCCTGGCTGCCGCATCTGACAGGGCAGTTGAGGTTGTTGTCAACGCTTCTCTTTTTGCCTCTTCTGTTGCATGGCGAGGGTCAGCGGCAAAAGTTCTAGCTACATTGGTTGCCGCATTTAAGCTGGCTTCTGCATCAGCAGAGATTCCTCCCAAAACTCGTTCGTGAATGCTTTGAGCATAATCTCTCAAACGTTCAACGTCATCAATTGTGTGATCAATGGTTTCTTTTTCAAGTTCCAAAGCAGAATATTGGAAAGCGAAATCTCGAACCCATGAGTTGTTTTTTGCAACTACGGCTGCTCCTGGGTGCACGTTGTCGGTCAAATTGACTCTTCTGGTGCTATTGTTCAAAATTGCTGCGGTGTCTTTGCCAACCACAGCTGGATTTGCAGGAACACCACCGGCCCTAACCATGTCAATGTGATCAGAGATGTCTTGATCGGCTTCTTCAATCAAACATCTTTCTGCCAAAGACATGTTTGCAATGGCGTTTCTTGCAGATTTTGATCCGGCGTTTCGGCGCAAATTTTGAACGATTTGATATCTGTTCTTGTCCATAAATTCAAAGGCTGCAAGATCAAGCTCCTCTTGTGAAGGTGGGGTTCCATCATGCTCAGCCTTGTATTTTTCTGTAAATCGTGCAAGATGTTGGCCTTTTAAGGTTGCAATGATTGCTGGATTTGATGCTGCAATGACTTCATCATTTTGATGTTGAAGTTTGTCCAATTGTTTTTGCAGTTTTGCACGCTCCTTGGTGGAAAGTGTCATGCTGCGCAAAGCGTTTTTTACTTGTGAGATGTCTCTTTCACGAGAAAAGAAATTGCTTGCAGCTGCTTCTCGGTCGTTGTGGGCAGCCAAAGCTGCATCAATTGCGGCACTTGCTTGATTAACAACCGTCTCCTCAGGGATTGCGTTTCCTGCGGTTATAGCCGCAAGACCAGTCATTCCGATGACTCCACCTGCGATCAATGCCGCTGCGCCGATGCCAGGAACAACAGCACTCATAATCAAGAGAGCGACGCCGACAATCAGTCCTGCTGCGCCAAGTGCTTTCAAAATTCCAGGAAGTTGTCGCTTTCTTCTGGTTGGCTCAGGTGGGCGAGGTGGCTCAGGTGGGTGTGGTGGTTCAGGCGGATGAGGTGGTGGAGGAGGTGGAGGATCAATGATGACAGGGTCGGCCACTATCGTTGCCGCTTTTGGAGTGATACCATCGGTTCTGATCAGATCCGTTTGGATTGTGTCTGCTAAAGAAGAGTAGAAATGGTCTCCAACTTTCAGATCACTTTTGCTGGTTCTGCTTGCACGCAAGTCAAGGAACTCTCCAATTCTTTGAACTTGCTGATAAGGCATAGATGCCTTGTCTATGTTTGGAGAATCTGCGGTGAAAGGAAGTGTGACAGGAAGTTCGATGTTTTGAGTGGTTTTACCAGAGTCTCTGACAAAAACTATGCCTGCATCAAGATGACCGTCTGCTTTTTTGCGTTTTTCGTGCACCATTGTCACATCTTGGAAGCTTTTGAAAGGAGAGGCTCCGTTTGCATCAAAAACATAATTTCCTGTTGGGTGTTTGATGAGGATCAGGTCGTTGTTCACAGTTGTTGGTGAAGCGGCATTGCTCAAACCTTGAACATTTGCTCTGAGAATCTGAAAATCGCCAAAGTTAAGAGTGCCGGTGTTGGTCGCAGGATCGATTTCAGTCATCGCTGCAAGACTTAAAATAAATTCTGGCGAAAAAGCGTTCAGAGATTTTGCGCCGTCAAGAATGTCGGTTTCGGTCACTCTTGTTGCAGTTCGAGTGATTGCTTTCAAAGAAACAGTTGGATCTGGATTGAATGCGAGATCTAAAAACTGTTTTGTCATGAGAGGAGAATAGGTTGCATCTCCCGCTGGTGAAGTTTGCACCAGCACGTTTCCAGCAGCGTCACTCAACTGCAAACCTCTTGCGTTGGACTGAATGTTCACGCCACCAGCCAAAGAGATTTGGAAGCCTTTGTCAAGGCCATCTTTTTTTGAATCGATCATTGAAACTGAGGAAATCTGAAAGGAAACGGAGTTGGCATCAACAAAGTCTGGTGTGCCAAATGCAGCCAGCTGTTCTGGCGTCAGTCCGCTTAGCACAGAGTTGGAAATGGTCACAAATTTTTGACCGTGTGAATCTGTTGAAACTTTAAAAATCTCGTCTGAACCTTCATTGACTCTCAGCAAAAGACTTTGGGGCGAAACAGCAGCAGGGGCTGCTGCGCCGCCGGCAACGGCCGCTGCGGCAGGCAAGTGCAAATCAACTGTCTCAGGTGTTTTTTTGATTCTGACTGTTTGAGAAAAATCTCGCTTTGTGCCATCGGCTTTTTGAGACGTGTAAAGTGAGTTGAATGAAACCACATCTCCACTCAGTGTTGGCTTATATCTTCCAGTAGGCATAAACCCTCCTCATATTTACATTAAATATACATTATTTTTTAGTCTTTGTCAACACAAAATGGTTGCATAAAGGATTTATTGACAATATACGCACGAATTCTGCTTGACTATTTTGGCAAAATAATTAAAATACAATTAGGAGAAATTATGGGACTTTTTGGTAATGAAAACAACTCACAAGTGAGGAAATTGAAAAAGATCGCCATGAAGGTGGTGGATCTTGAAGAAAAGTATCAAGCGCTGAGTGACCAAGAGCTGCGCGCTCAAACAGAGGTTTTGAAAGCAAGGCTGGCCGGTGGAGAGACTTTGGACGACATTTTGCCAGATGCATATGCTGTGTGCCGCGAAGCGGCATGGCGTGTTTTAAACATGAAACACTTTTTTGTTCAGATCATGGGCGGCATCGCTTTGCACCAAGGGCGTATTGCAGAGATGGCAACTGGTGAAGGAAAAACACTCGTGGCAACCCTGCCTGCTTATCTGAACGCTTTGTCAGGCAAAGGAGTGCATGTTGTCACTGTCAATGAGTATCTTGCAAAACGCGACGCAGAGTGGATGGGCAAGGTCTACAAATTTTTGGGCTTGGAAGTTGGCGTGATCGTTTCAAACATGCAGCCGCAGGCAAAGAAGGCTGCATATGATGCAGACATCACTTATTGCACCAACAACGAGCTCGGCTTTGATTATCTTCGTGACAACATGGCAGTAAACACGCAGATGCGTGTTCAGCGTGGCCAAAACTTTGCCATCGTCGACGAAGTGGACTCGATTTTGATAGACGAGGCCAGAACGCCTTTGATCATCAGTGGACGAGGCGGCAAATCTAGTGAAAACTATGAACAAGCACAAAAGTTTGTGAGAAGTTTGAAAAAGGACGATGATGTCGAAATTGACATCAAAACCAAACAGATAAACCTGACAGAAAGCGGCATAACAAAAGCTGAAAAATTTTTCCATGTGGACTCACTGTCTGATATTGAAAATTTGGAACTCAACCACTACATCAACAATGCTTTGAAAGCCAACTTCATCATGTTTAAAGATGAAAACTACATCGTCAAAGACGGCGAGGTTGTCATCGTTGATGAGTTCACTGGCCGTCTCATGCCAGGTCGTCGTTTTTCAGACGGTTTGCATCAGGCCATTGAAGCCAAGGAAAAGGTGGAAATCAAAGATGAAAACAAAACTCTTGCAACCATCACTTTCCAAAATTATTTCAGGCTTTACAAAAAACTTTCCGGCATGACAGGAACCGCCAAAACCGAGGAGGGCGAATTTAGAACAATTTACAATCTCGACGTTGTCACCATTCCGCCAAACCTGCCAAACAAAAGGCGAGATGAGGCCGACATCGTCTACACCACTTACAATGGAAAAATCAAAGCGATTGTTGAGGAAATCAAACGCTGCAATGAGCAGGGCATTCCAGTGCTTGTTGGCACGATCACCATTGACAAGTCAGAAGAGCTTTCAAAGGCCTTAAAAAAGGAAAAGATCAAGCACATCGTGCTCAACGCGAAGAATCACGAACAGGAAAGTGCAATCGTGGCGCAAGCGGGAAGACGCGGCGCTGTGACCATTGCAACCAACATGGCCGGCCGTGGAACCGACATATTGTTGGGCGGCAACCCTGAGTTTATGGCCAAGAAAAAGATGGCGGATGAAAAATTTACAGACGAACAAATCTCGTATGCCACTGCGTTCAACAGTTCCGACGACCCAGAACTTATTGCAGCACGAAAGCGTTATCAAGAGCTGTTTTCTGAGTTCAAAAAAGAGACGGATAAGGAAAAAGAAGAGGTTGTTGCGCTTGGAGGATTGCACATCATAGGCACTGAAAGGCATGAATCAAGAAGAATTGACAATCAGTTGCGCGGACGTGCTGCACGTCAGGGAGACCCGGGTTCAAGCGTGTTTTTCCTTTCGCTTGAAGATGATCTTTTAAAGAGGTTTGGAGGAGAGAAACTTCAACGAGTGGCTCAAATGTTCAGGATTGATGAGTCCACGCCTATTCAGCTCAAATTGCTTACAAAACAAATCTCAGCTGCTCAAAAAAAGATTGAAGCACAAAACTTTGGCATGAGAAAAACCGTTTTGCAGTTTGACGATGTCATGAACGCTCAGCGAAAAATCATCTACGATGAAAGAAACAAGGTTTTGGAGGGATTGCCTCTTAGAGATCAAATTTTGGGAATGTATCCAGAGGTTATCTCAAACATCGTGCGAAAACATTTGGACGAAGACAAGCCATATTATGAATGGGATCTTTCAAAAATCAATGCAGATTTGGAGCGTGGACTGATAGAAAAAGGCACCGGCCTTATCACAGAAAAGTTTGTTGAAGATTGCGACGTTGCAGATGTTGAAGAAAAGATTTTGCAAGTTGTCAAAAAACGCTATGAAGGCCAAATTGAGTATGCAAAACAAATGGGCGTGGATTTTGCAAATGTCGAGCGTTTTGTTATGCTTAAAGTGGTTGATTCAAATTGGATGAATCACATCGATGACATGCAGATCATGAAAAATGAAATCTTTTCAAGAGGCTTTGGAAACCAAGATCCGGTGCTTGCGTACAAAAAAGACGGTTACGAGCTTTTCGAAAAGATGATTGCTCAAATTCGAGAGACGGTTTGCATGATTTTGCTTTCAATAAAAATCCAAGTGGAGCAAAAGCCAGAAAAGGTGCAAAGGCCAACCTTCACACCTATTGCAAGAAAGGAAGAACTTCCATCAAACAAACCAAAACCACAAAAACCCGTTGTTCAAAAAACTGTGGTAAATTCTGGTCCAAAAGTTGGAAGAAACGAGCCTTGTCCATGCGGATCTGGCAAGAAATACAAAAATTGCTGTGGACGAGATGTTTGATAAAAGTGGCCGCAAAGGCCACTTTTTTTAATTAAAACAAAATTTCACTTGCAAAGATGCAAACAATGTGATATAATCACAAAGTCGATAAAAATCCTTGCTTTCTTTTTTAGAAGAAAGCCGAATTTAGTCCAAAAGGAGGAAGAAACGATGGCAAGATACGAACTTCTTTACATCATTTCGTCAGACGCTTCAGAAGAAAAGCGCGAACAGCTTATTGAAAAGATGCGCGCATATGCCGAAGGCAAAGGCGGCAAAATCGAAGGCGTTGAAAAATGGGGAATGAAAAAGCTTGCTTATCCAATCAATTTCAAAAACGAAGGTTTCTATGTTCTCATGAAAATGGAAATGCCAACTGGCGAAATTGATGCTATGAGCAAACTCATGAACATCACCGACGGAATCATTCGTCATCAATTTTCAAGAATTTAACAAGGGGCCTGCATCTAGTGCAGGCTAGCAGGAGAGTTTTATGAACAAAGTTATTTTAATAGGCAATCTTTCAAGAGATCCAGAACTTGCAACAACAAATGGCGGCGTTTCAGTTTGCCGATTCACAATTGCAGTTCAAAGAAGATTTCAAAATGCAGAAGGTGAAAGAGAAGCCGATTTCATCAATGTTGTGGTTTGGAGAGGCCAAGCAGAAAACTGCCATAGATTCCTTAAAAAAGGCTCAAAATGCGCGGTTGTTGGAAGAATTCAAACCTCATCATATGAAGCACAAGATGGAACAAAAAGATATGTGACGGAAGTCATTGCAGACGAAGTTGAATTCGTTGGAACCAGGCCAAGAGATGATGAAGGGACATCTTTTGCAAAAGAAACCCCTCGTCCAGCTGCTCAAAAACAGGTTGCTGAACTTGAGCCTATTGATGACGATTCACTTCCATTTTAATAGGAGGAAAATATGAGCGAAGTTAAAGTTGAAGAAAAGCCGGTTAAAAAATTCCGCAAGCCATCAAAAAAGAAAGTTTGTGCTTTCTGCGTGGCAGGTGAAAAGGAAATCGACTACAAAGACGCAGCAAAACTTAGAAAATTCATCACCGAAAAAGGAAAGATTTTGCCAAGGAGACAAACAGGCGTTTGCTCTCATCATCAAAGAAAACTTGCACTTGCAATCAAGCGTGCAAGAAACGTGGCACTTCTTCCATATGTCGGCGACTAAGGAGGACGAAAATGAAAGAAAATTTGCATCCAGATTATCATGAAGTGACAGTCACCTGTGCATGTGGCAACACATTTAAAACCCGTTCAACGGTCAAAGGCGACAAACTCAGTGTGGATATTTGCAACAAATGTCACCCATTTTTCACCGGCAAAAAGAAGATGGTTGACGTCAGCGGCAATGTTGACAAGTTCAAGAAAAAATATAATCTTGACTAAAAATCTTCCCTAAGGGGAAGTTTTTTTATGCTTTTTATTGACAAAATTTTTTAATGTGTTAGAATTTTTTTAAAGGAGAGATTATGTCTGCACTGTTAAAACACAATCAAGAAGCATATAAAAATGTGCAAAAAATGTTAAAAGAAAAAGGGCGTGCCGCCGTTGTTCACCCAACCGGAACAGGGAAGACATACCTTGCAGCGCAGCTTGTCAAAGACAATCCAAACAAAAGAGTGCTTTTCATGGCGCCAACTTATGAAATATTGCGTCATTTTGCTCAGGTTTTGGAGGATATGGGAGTAAACAGCGATGAAGTGGAGCTGGCCATCTACAACCAGGGCAAGAAACAAAAACTTTTAAAAGATGCATTTGATTTGATCGTGCTCGACGAGTTTCATCATTGTGGGGCTGAGGTCTGGGGAAAAACTGTTGAAGCAATTTTGGAAAACAATCCAAATGCACAGATTTTGGGTCTGTCTGCAACACCAGTGAGAGTGCTGGACAATTTCAAAGATATGTCCGATGTGTTGTTCAATGGCGCAGTGGCTTCAACCATCACTCTTGAACAGGCCATTGAGGAAAAGCTTTTGCCGCTTCCAACCTACATCACGGCAAATTACACCTATCAAAAAGATTTAGAAAACCTTGACAAAAAGATCGCATCCGTCACCGCTGCGGATCGAAAGAAAGCGCTTGAAGAAAAGCGCAAAAAATTGGATTTGGCGGTGAAAAAGGCTTTAAAACCAGAACAAATTCTCAAAAAACATTTGAAAGGAAATGAAAAGCTGGTCGTTTTTTGCGAAAATGAAAACGAGCTGATCTCGTCTCTTGATGCAGTCAGTGAGTGGGTTTTAAAAGCTACTGGCAAGGAGCCTCAACTTTTTGCTGTGACGGCGAGTCAAAAGGATCAGCAAAACACACAGGCGATCTCAGAATTTGAAAGTGCCGATGGGCGCGGAGTTAAGCTGTTGTTTGCCATAAACAAACTCAACGAGGGAGTTCATATTGCCGGCGTTGACGGCGCGATCATGTTAAGGCACACGACATCACCGATCCTTTATCGTCAGCAACTTGGGCGTGCGATGAGCACCAATGTGGAAAAGTCACCGATCATTTTTGATTTTGTCGACAACTGCCAAGTGGGCTATTTGGGCAGCAGCTTTTTCGACCAAATTAAAGGTGATTTGGAAGCGGGCGAAGCGAATGAAATAGACAAAAACTTTTTCGATTACAGCGCCGATATTCGAGAGCTTATCAAAGAGATTGATCTTTCCACTCAACAACGCTGGGAGGATTGGTTCGCGCTTGCACAACAATATTCCAAAGAGCACGGGAATTTGTTTGTTCCTCTCAGACACAAAGTGGGTGAGTATAGCCTCGGAAATTGGATTTCCAATCAGCGTTGGTTGAAAAAGAAAAATCTCTTGTCAGAGGAGAGAGAACAAAAATTAAACTCGATAGGCATGGTCTATGACGTCAAAGTTGCTGAATTTTATGACGCTTTAAACAAGATAGACGCCTACTTGGAAAAAACGGGAAAGAGCATCAACGATCTTGAAAGAGGAGATATGCTCAATTTGGGGCTTTCAAGAAGCTGGCTTTCGACCAAGAAGAAAAACTTTAAAAGAGAAAAATTGGACAAATATAAGATCGAAGAGCTGAAAAAAAGAGGATTTGAATTTTGCGACCATCGTGAAGTGATGTTCAACAAAAATTTAAAATATATTGAAGAATATTCAAAGGAAAAGAGTTGCACAATCAACGAAATTGAATCCGACGTTGTCTACAAGGGGCTGCCGATTGGAAGTTGGATTTCGGACCGCAGAAGCATGTATAAACAGGGAAGACTGCCAGATTATCAAATAGAGGAACTTGAAAAAAGAGGAATAATTTGGGACACTCAACGACATCAGTTTTATGAAAAACTTAAAAAGCTTGACAAAATTTTGCAAAAATATGGCTGGGACATCAATGACCTGCGTGGCGATTTCGAAGAAGATGGATTCAAGGGAGGCTGGATAGCTCAAAAGCGTGCAAATTACAAAAAAGGCGAGCTTGCGGATTATCAAATTGAGGAGCTGGAAAAAAGAGGTATCATCTGGGAAGTTAAAAAACATGATTTCTATACCGGCCTTGGTCGTTTAGATGAGATTTTGCAAAAGAACAATTGGAAGATCAAAGACGTTCCAGGCACATATGTCGATCCAGACAGTGGATTCAATGCGGCAGGCTGGATCAACACAAAAAAACTCACTCATAGACGTGGCGCTATGCCAAAGTATCAAAAGGAAGAGCTTGAATCGAGAGGCATAAACTGGGGCCGCTTGACAAACAGATGATGGAAGTGATTAAAATTTTCACGTTTTGGAAAAAATCAGAGCGTGAAAATTTTTTTCTTTCCTTGTGGAACCGGTGTCAGGTGTCAAAACAGATCCAGATTCGCTTTGGCAACCATAGATGAGCGTGGCGCCAAACGACTCAAAACCGGCAGGGTTAAAAATAAAGTTGTTTTGTGGAATGTGCCGATCTTTCGTGGCATAAGTTTTTTCTTTTTGGGGCTTGCCGCCTTTTTTACAGCCTACTGGGAGGGGCTGAATTTGAGTGGAGTCACCTTAAATGGAGGTGTGAGCGAAAAGGTGGCAGGAAAACTTAATGTCAAAAAAGAAGGGGTTGTGATCACGATTTTGTTGCTGCTGAGTTTGGCCGCGAGTTTGTTTTTGTTTGGTTTTGTGCCGTCAAAGCTTTCGTTTGCCTTTATTGGAATGAGCATGAATTTTGCACTGCGAAATTTTTTGATCGCTCTCACCAAGGTTGCATTTTTGTTTTTAATTTTGCTTATTTTCAGATTTCTGCCACCGATGCAGGATTTATACAAATTCAATGGCGCTGCCAATCAAGTGCGACTTAGAGATGGCAGCATGAAAGATAAGAGCAAAAAAGACTATTATTCGCCGTTTAACATATTAAATGTAGTGATTTTTACTTTAATTTTAAGCATTTTTGTGATAACATGTGTTGGAATAAGTTTGGCGGCTCATTGGAATTTTTTGATAAATCTTGCAATATTTTTGCTGTGTTGCGGCATCAGCTATGAAATTTGCCTGCTTTTTGAAAAAAGTTATGCCACAAGAATGCTTTCGCTTTTCACAAATTTTTTTGTTTGTGCAAAGCCAAGCATCACTCATGATGAAGTGGCCAGGGTTGCTTATTCCGAAATAAAATCAAGTTTTGCAGAGGAAGAGGGCGTGAACGAAAAACAGATTCCGAGGTCGAGTTTGCTTACGGAGATGCAAACCGAACTTGAAAAAAATGGAAAGTATGACAAGGCAGATGTTGAGTGGATCATTGCCACAGTTTTGAATTGCTCTCGTGAGGAGGCCAAACTCGTTCGCGGTTTTGATCAAAAAGCATATCGAGAGATCATGAAAGCCACAGCAAGCAGGGCCGCAGGCAAACCTCTTTCGGCGATCTTTGGTTTTGTTGAATTTTATGGCTTAAAGTTTGATGTCAACAAAAAGGTGCTTGCTCCACGCATGGAAACCGAACTTTTGGTGGAAGAGGCGCTTAAAGAGATCGGTTCACAAAAAAATTTGCAGGTGCTGGATTTGGGAACGGGCAGCGGTGCGATCGCTGTGAGTATAGCAAAGTTTTCAAAATCCAAAGTTACGGCCGTGGATATAAGCAAAGCTGCCTTGGGAGTTGCAAAAGGCAATGCACAAAAAAACAACGTGAAAGTCGAGTTTGCCGAAAGTGATCTGTTTGATAAGTTGAAAAAACATGCGAAGTTTGATATAATAGTGTCAAATCCACCATATGTTCGCACGCTTGACATCGAAGGGCTTGATGAAGAAGTCAAAAATTTTGATCCTCGATCAGCATTAGATGGCGGAGAAGATGGTTTGGATTTTTACAGACGAATTGCAAGCGAAGCTCCAAGCAGGTTAAAGAAGGGAGGCAAAATCTTTCTTGAAATAGGAGCGGGCCAATTTAAGGCAGTTGAAAAACTCTTGCAAGATGCGGGGTTTGTGAACATCACAGGCAAAAAGGATTATTCAAAAATTATCAGAGTGGTTAGGGCAGAATATGACAAACGCAGAGGAAATTTTAAGCAAAACTAAAAAAATCAGAGAAAAAAGCAGCGAGCTTGCAAAACAGATCGCTGATCCCTCTGTCATTGCAGACAACAGGCAGTGGCAAAAACTTGTCAAAGAGCATTCATCAATTCAGGACATTGTTGAAGCGTCAAAAGAACTTGAAAAAGCGGTTGAAGAAAAAAAGAATTGTCAACAAGAAATAGCGAGAGAAAAAGACCATGAAATAAAAATGATGTTTGAAGAGGAAGAGAAAGCGCTTGATGAAAAAATTGACAAGCTTTGTGAAGAGATAAAAATCTTGTTGCTTCCAAAAGACGAAAATGACGACAAAAACATTATTATGGAAATTCGTGCCGCGGCAGGTGGAGAAGAGTCCGCCTTGTTTGCAACCGAACTTTTCAGAATGTACACTCATTATGCTGAAAGCCACCGATGGAAGATTGAAGTGATGGATCTTAACGAAACAGAACTTGGTGGAATAAAAGAAATAACATTTATTGTTCAAGGCAAAGGCGCTTACAGTAGATTAAAATATGAGGCAGGCGTTCACAGAGTTCAAAGAGTTCCAGAAACAGAATCGCAAGGCAGAATTCACACTTCAACAGCAACAGTTGCAGTGCTTCCTGAAGTTGAAGAAGTTGATTTTGAAATTCTTGACAGTGATTTGAGAATAGATACATACAGAGCCAGTGGTGCTGGTGGACAGCACATCAACAAAACTGACTCTGCAATAAGAATGACGCATTTGCCAACAGGCATTGTGGTGACTTGTCAAGACGAAAGAAGTCAAATCAAAAACAGAGAAAAAGCCATGAGAATCATGCAAAGTAAGATTTATGAACTCTATCAAACCGAAAAAGAAAACGAATTTAAAGCGAACCGAAAATCACAAGTTGGAACGGGCGACAGAAGTGAAAGGGTGAGGACTTACAACTATCCACAAGGAAGAGTCACTGACCACAGAGTCAATGTTTCGTCGTATGATTTAAATGGGGTTTTGAATGGAGACATAGATCAATTTATTGATGCATTGATTTTAAAAGACCGAACAGAAAAACTTGAACAAGCGGGAGAATAAAAAATCGAGCTTATTGCTCGATTTTATTAATTAAAAATTCCACTATTTTTTGCGCGGAATATGGTTTTCTCATTTTTTCAATATTTTTTTTCATTTTTTCATAAATTTTTGGATTATTTTTTAAATATTCTACCTTATCACCGGCATCGGTAATCTTTTTCATGCCTAGTGCACAACCATTTTTTATAAAAAATTCTTTATTAATTTTTTCATTTAAAATCATTTTTTCTCTAATTATAAATGGTTTCCCAACAGAGATTCCTTCGGTTAAACATGAACTGCCACATCTTGAAACTAGCACATCACTGGACATCATGTATTCGTGGACATTATTTACAAAGCCTAAATTTATAACATTTTTTATATTGTTTTTTGTAATAAATTTTTTAATCTTATTATAATTTTTAATATTTTTGCCATTAATAACAACAAGCGTTATGTCTAAATTTTTTGATAAAATTGATTTTACAAGTTTTAATGTGTTGCCGAGCCCATTGCCTCCGCCTATATTTAAAACAGTAAACTTTTCTGGCAAATTAAGTTTTTTTCTAAGTTCACCTTGTTGATAATTTGCATAAAATTCTTCTCTTATTGGTAAGCCTGTTGTTATTATTTGTTTTTGGTTAAAACCTTTTTGTAGTAAAGACTCTGTGGTGTTTGTGTATGGCTGAAAAACATAATCAATTCCATTAGAGTGTTCCCAATAAGGTGCCAAACAAAAATCAACTAAAATTGTGCCTGTTATAATTTTTTTGTCAATTAAATTTTGTTTTTTCATATATGTTAAAACACTGCTTGCATAAAAGTGAGTGCACATGATTATATCAGGTTTATAACTGTTAATTTGTTGTTTAAAATATTTTAGGCAGTCTTTGACATAATAAGGCAATTTGTCTGTGGCATGATTTTTCTTTCGAAGTTTGTTCCAAACAAAATCATAAACATGAGGAATGTGTTTACAAGCCCATAAAAACATTTTATTTTCACGAGCCACGCGTTTTTCGTTATAACCAAAAGTTTGAACGATTTTATTTTCAACGCCGGCCTTGTCAAAAGCTTGTGCAAGCGACCTTGCCATCATATTGTGGCCTTCGCCGCAAGTCATAGAAAAAATCAAGGCTTTCATGCTGCCTCCACAACTATGCTTATTTTTGCGCTGACCTGTGGATGAAGTTTGACTATGGCTGAAAAATGGCCCGCCGATTTGATTTGTTGCATATCAATTTTTTTCTTGTCTATTTGATAGCCAAGTTCGGCAAGTTTTTCAGCAATTTCTTTGCTTGTCAGTGAACCAAAGGTTTTGCCGTTTTCGCCTGTTTTCAGGTTGAAAACAAGCTTGATTCCTGCAATTTTTTTTGCCAAGTTTTGCGCAGCCTCCAACTCTTGTTGCTTGTGAAAAGCGTTTGAGCTGTCCTTTTGTTTCTGGTCTAAAATCGCTCCTGTGTCAGCAAGCCTTGCAAGCCCTTTTTTCAAAAGAAAGTTTTGTCCAAAACCCGCTGCCACCTCTTTTAATTCGCCTTTTTTGCCGCAGCCTTTGACGTCGGCCAAAAGAATAACTTTCATACTCAACCTCTCTTGTATGATTTTAGCAACTCTTGCGGTTAAAAGTCAATCGTTTGGTCAATAAAAACCAGGAGGAGAAGACAAATGGATATAAGGTGCAGAAAGTTGAACTGCAAATTTAACGATCATTTCACATGCAGGGCTAAAAACATTGATGTGACGCGCACCGCGGTTTGCAAAAGTTTTGTTTTTGATGCTGAAAAGCCCAAGGAAGACACGACGAAGCAGTTGTTTGAGCGAACTCCAAAATTTGCGCCCATGCGCGACTCCAAAACCATTGAAATAAAATGTAACGCCAAGTGTTTGATGAACCATGCTGGCAAATGTGTGGCAAATGGCATCACAATAAATGATTATCGCGCAAAACCTTATTGCCTTACATTTTTGGAAGATTGACGGAGGATTTTTTTGTAAAAAAAGTTCTTGCCAAAGCTGGCGAATTATTGTATAATTTTTACAGAGGTAAAAATGACAGGCAGAAAAGAAGAACAACTTTCCTGGAAGACATATGAAAGTGAAGAAATCCTCACTGACAAAAATTTAATCTCTTACTATAAACTCCGTCTTCTTGAAATCAAGCAAAGGCAAAAACTTCTTGGCGAGTTTAATGATGCTGGGAAGTATGTTTTGTCTGACGAAATCAAAAAAGCGCTTGTCAAATTGCCAAAGCAAATTTTAAGTCAAGATGATCAAGACCTGGCTTGTGAACTAGTTTTGAAAAATATAACCCTCAACTTTCATGTGAAAATTTGGCGAGCGGGAGGAAATGCTGTTGCCAACCTTTATTTTGACGAAAGGTTTAATGAGCAAAAGCAACTTCACAGTTTTATTGCTCAATATGTTGCAGGCTATGACGAAACCTTTTACAGCAGAGTCAAACAAGTTTTCAACCTGGTTGAAGATATGTCGGAATTTGTGAATGAGGAGACAGAACTCATCGAAAAACAGGTTGAAAAACAGGAAGAAGAGTTGGCTGAAAGATCGCTAATTTTGGAAATTCAGGCCCAATATTTTGTGCTGGACATTTTTGAGAAGTTGAAAAACAGCGGCAAGCGTGGGCAGGCGATCCTTTCAAAAATGATGGAGTTTTATGACCAAGAAAAAGAGGGCCCTGGGAAAGATACCCTCTATTCGCGACTGCTGGATTTGTTTAACAGGGAGGTTATGGCAACAGGCGGATTTGCTTCATTTTATCAAGAAGTTCCAGAGCTGAGAAAGCCGTTTAATGATTATTCAAAACAGATCTTAACCTTTGATGTGGCAAATGCTAAGCTAAAAAAATACGAGGAAACAGTTTTGGCTCCAAAATCAGCAGGAGGGGCGGCCAAGGGAGGTAAGGCTTCATCTCGCGGCGGCGGATACAAACCTCCAAAGGCGGTTGGACCATACAAATACAAAGTCGACAAGCCTGCGAAAAAGGACAAGCCAAAACCGACAAAAGACATCATGCTTGGCTTTAAGCCGAAGGCAGGCGTGGCTGTGGCAGTGTCTCAAAGCCCTGCGCCAGCAAATGTGCATACGCAGGCAGAACAAGCTCAACCGGCACAAAACACCGCTGCGCAAAGACTGGTTCAACCAGCGGCAAGCGTGGTGAGAACGGAAGCACCAGCAGAAAACAGAGAGCGGGCAGAGGGAGACGACTTGTCGGCGCTTGCAGCAGGTTATTTTGACAACGACGGTTTTAACAAAAACATGGAGATGGCCGTTGAGACTTCTCCATCAAACGAAGAGAGAGATGTTTTTTTAGGCACGACCGGCGGAGTTTTGCCACCAGAAAACATCATGTCAAACACGCTTTCCGAAATAGCCGCCAGCGCACCAGAAAGTTCAAAAAATTTAGAGGCACAACTTGACCGTTAAAAAAAACTGAACTTGAAAGTTCAGTTTTTTGTTTTATCTGGAAATTTCTTCACCATGGCTGTCGACAATGTTTTTAAAGTCGACCAACGATCTTCTCAAGTCTTGCCCTTTTTCAGACTCACGAGAAACCAATCTAAGTTCGTTGATCGGTTTGATGTGCCCGGCTTTGTCAGTTACAAGATCCAAATATCCGCTGATGTCAAAAACCCTGCGTTCTCTTGAAGCTTTTTCATAGTTTGCCGCAGCACGTGTCTTTGTGGTTTTGAAGCCATTTATTGCAGTGAAGCAGTCAAGATCTTTATAACGAGAGAAATTGTCATTAAATTCCTTTAAAAATGTTTTTATGCGATTTTCATCGACGAGAGGCAGCACATAGTTCATTTTTACAGGATTGTTGATCCATCTTTCGTACTGTGGCACAGGTTGTATTCCGTGAGCTTTTTCGTAAATGTATTGCACAGCTGAAAGAAAAACTATGGCAAGGTCTCTTTCTTGGTCGACAGTTTGTGTGTCATACTGATGTAAATCCTTAATGAAATCCATATTTCGTCTCCTATGCTGAAATAATTATATCACATAAAATTTTGTTTGTAAATACCCTTTGCAAACTTTTGTCCTAAATTTTTCTTAACAATTTTATGTTTTGTATAACTTTTTTGTTTGCGGCCACACTAGTTTTTATGAAAAAAAGTGTTGGGAAGGGTTCGCTTGTTTTGATTGCTAGTGGGGTTATGTGCAAAATTTTGGGTGCACTTTTTCGTTTGCCGCTTACAAACATCTTGGGCATCGAGGGGATCGGTGTTTTTCAAATGGTCATGTCAGTTTACTCATTTGCACTTGTTTTGACGAGTGGTGGAGTGAGTGCAGCACTTTCAAAATTTGTCTCGCAAGCGCGGGCGATGTCGGATTACGGAAAGGTGAAATCGCTTTTACGAACCGCACTTACATATGCCATTGTGCTTGGGCTTGTCGCAGGTTTGCTGCTGTTTTTTCTAGCCACACCAATCGCAAGGTTGCAAGGCGCGCAAAGCGGAGCTCAGGCATACAGACTCATGGTGCTTCTCATTCCTTTCGGTGGAATAATAGCGGCCATGAGAGGCATTTTTCAGGGATATGAAAACATGTTTCCAACGGCTGTGAGCCAAATCATTGAACAGGCGATCAAATTTGCGCTGGGAGTGCTTTTTGCATATATTTTTGGGAAAAGATCATTGGAAGCGGGCGTGTTTGGAGCGTTTTTAGGTGTGACGGCGGGAGAGGTTGTCGCAATCGCATATTTGAGCATATATATGCGCGTTAAAACCACTTTTGCTCAGGCTAGCGAAAAAGCCTTAAAGCTGCCATTTATCAAAGCGGTGTTGCCGTTGTCACTTGGAGCGTCGGTCTTGCCTTTGGCAAGTGCGGTGGATTCTTTTGTGGTTGTTTCAAGGCTTGCACTTGCAGGAATTGATGGACAGGCCGCCACCGCTCTTTTTGGTTTGCAAACTGGTGTGGTTGGTGCCATTTTGAATTTTCCATTGATCCTTTCTTCTTCCATTGCGATGGCAATGCTTCCGTCGATTTCTTTCATGGAGGCTCAATTTTCGCCTGAAAGTGAAAAATCAATAGCCTCTGCTCTCAAAATCATGTGGCTGGTGCTTTTGCCAATAGTTTTTGGGCTTGCCTGCATCTGCAAACCTTTGTATTCACTCGTCTATCCATCGCTTGATGCCTCCATGCTGACATTTGCGGCAAACTTGACATATATAGGCGCTGTTTCAACTGTCATTTCCGCACTTATGCAGTTTTTTGTCACGCTGTTGCAAGCGAAGGGACAGTGGAACTACATCATGCTTTCATATTTCTTGGGTGGAGCGATAAAGATTGCAAGCGTTGTGCTTTTGTGCGCTTTGCCTGCGGTCAATATATATGGCGTGGTGCTCAGCAACATCGCGCTTGCTTCGACGGTTTGCATCATGGCTCTGATCAAGAACAAACGAAAAATCGGAGTCAACATCTTTGATCTTTCTTTGCCTCTCTTGTCAGCGATTGCCATGACGCTTGCCATCAATTTGCTTCACACTCATTTGAATCTTTCAAACATTTTGCAAATAGTCTTTTCTGTGATAATTGGTGGAGGGATTTACATTTTCTTTTGCCTTCCAATTTTGGCTGGAATATTTAAGGAGATTTTTGCCAACAAATTTAAGGGGGAGCAAAATGAACAAAATGGAATTAATCAATAATTTGAGCAAAATCACCTCTTTAAGTGCAAAAAAGTGTGAAAAAGTGCTGAATGGACTCAATTTTTTAATTTTTGACGCTTTAAGCAAGGGCGAAAGCGTCAGACTTGCAAAACTCGGCAGATTCTATGTCAAAAGTTTTGGACGGAGGCAGCTGACAAATCCAAAAACCAAGCGCAAGTTTGTGGTGGAAAGCCGCAATATGCCTGCTTTTAAAATGAGCAGCTCTCTTAAAAAAAGCATTATTTAAGTTTGCAAAGTTTTTAAAGTCTGCTAAAATATCCGTATGAAAATTGGCGGACTTGAATTGGAAAATAATTTGATGCTGGCACCACTTGCAGGAATGAGTGATGTCGGGTTTCGTGCGGTCTGTGCCTCGCAAGGTGCGGCCATCACTTTTTCTGAAATGCTTTCGGCGCAAGCGATGAAGCACGATTCAAAGAAAACGGCAGACATGACCGTGACTAACCCTGATGAGAAGATCAAGTTTGCCCAAATTTTTGGTCATGAAGCGCAAGTTATGGCTCAGGCTGCAAGCAGCCCGTTGCTTGCCGATTTTGACGGAATCGACATCAATATGGGCTGTCCAGCTCCAAAGGTTGTAAAAAATGGAGATGGCTCGGCACTGCTTAAAAACCTGTCGCTTGCGGGTGAAATAATTTCAGCAGTCAAAAATGCGACGAAAAAGCCGGTTTCTGTCAAAGTGCGTTTGGGCTTTCAGAATGAAAACATAGCCCAAATAGTTCGAGCCTGTCAAGAGGGCGGTGCGGATTTTATCACGGTTCATGGCAGAACGCGTGAGCAAGGATATGCCGGAAAGGTGAATTTGGAAGCAATCGCATTGGCAAAAAGTGTTGCCACCGTGCCGATTGTTGGAAATGGCGATGTGGTGGATTTGCAAAGCTTCCAAAACATGCTTGCAACAAATGTGGACGGAGTCATGATTGGAAGAGGGGCGCTTGGGCGACCATGGATTTTTTCAGAGCTTCTTGGACGTGAGTGCCGGAATAAGTTTGATTTGATTTTGCGGCACGTGCAGATCCTGCGAGAGCATTATCCAGAAAAATGGCTGGTGCTATACTTGCGAAAACACTTTTTGTCGTATGCCGCGGCATTCAAAGCTGGCGGAGAGGCGAAAAGGCGGCTTGCAATCAGCCCAAGCATTGATGAAAGTTTGGAAATCTTGAAAGAGCAGTTCAATCATTTTGAGATCTTTTGAAAAAGTTGTAAAATGGAAATGAATTTAAGGAGGAGTGATGAAAAGAAGCATCAAAGACCTTGCCAGTGTGGAAGGCAAAAGAATCTTTTTGCGAGCTGACTTCAACCTGCCAATGGACAGGTTTGGCCGCATAACAGACACCACCAGAGTGACAAGCGAACTTCCTACAATCAGATATTTAGTAGAAAGAGGGGCAAAGGTTATCATTTGCTCTCATTTGGGCAGGCCAAAAGGCTTTGATTTCAGGCTTTCAATGTGGCCAATCGCTCTGATACTGATGAGATATTTTCCTGGCAAAGTTCAATTTGCACACAAAGTGATCGGCCAGGAAGTCAAAGACAGAATTGCAAACATGTCAAATGGTTCAATCTTGCTGCTTGAAAATGTCAGGTTTTACAAGGAAGAGGAGGAAAATGATCCTGGGTTTGCCAAGGAGCTCGCTTCGCTTGCCGATATATATGTCAACGATGCTTTTGGTGTGGCACACAGAAAACATGCTTCCACATATGGCGTGGCAAGACTTCTTCCAAACGCTATTGGTTTTTTGATGGAAAATGAGATTCAAACGATAACCGAAGCTATTCAAAACCCTAAAAAACCATTTGTCGCTATTTTTGGTGGGGCGAAGGTGCAAGACAAGATCAAGGCGATTTTGAATATTGCAAAATCCGCCGATGTGATTTTGGTCGGAGGAGCCATGGCTTATTCGTTTTTGATAGCACGAGGCGAAACGGTTGGCAGAAGCATGGCCAACACTGAAAGCGTTGCATATGCCGAACAGGTGATGGCTGAACTTAAAGAAATGGGCAAGCGCTTAGTGCTTCCAGTCGATCATGTTGCATACACTTTTGGTGACAGGAAGGAGAAGACTTTTGTCACCGAAATTCTTTCAGGTGAAATGGTGGGCGCAGACATTGGGCCAAAAACCATAAAATTGTTTGAGGACGAGATTAAAAATGCCAGGCAGGTGATTTGGAACGGTCCGCTTGGCAAATATGAAGACGAAAAATTCCAAAAAGGAACGTTTGAAATAGCCAAAGAAATCGCACACTCACAGGCCTATTCAATAGTGGGCGGAGGTGACAGTGTGAGCGCTGTCAAGCAAGCAAAATGCATGCGAATGATAAACCACATTTCAACAGGTGGCGGAGCAACGCTCAAATTGCTTGGTGGTGAAAACCTGCCGGGAATAGATGTCATTCAGGAGAAATATCTATGAAAAAACTCATAATCGGAAATTTTAAAATGAACCAAACGCCAGAAGAAAGCAAGGCCTATTTCACAAAATTCGTGGCAGGGTTCAATGGCAATCGTGCCGATGTGGTGCTTTGCCCTTCATATCTGTCACTTCCGGTTGCAACCTTTCTTGCCAAGGGCAGCCCTGTAAAGCTTGGTGCGCAGAATGTGAGCGATGAAGAGGAAGGCTCTTTCACCGGAGAGGTTAGCGCACAAATGCTCAAAAACCTTGGCGTTGAATATGTGATTGTCGGACACAGCGACAGACGCAACAAATTTAAAGAGAGCGATCGGCTTGTCAACAAAAAGATCAAAACGGCGCTCAAAAATGGGCTGAAATGCGTGCTTTGCGTGGGCGAGTCGCTTGCGGATCGCAACACAGGCAAAACTTTTGATGTCATTCGTCATCAAATTGAAGAAGGCGTGCGTGGGCTTTATGAAAACGAGCTTGAAAGCGTGATCATAGCCTATGAGCCAATTTGGGCGATAGGCACAGGGCAAAACGCCAGTGTCAAAGATGTTGAAAATGCTGCAAAAGTGATTCGCAAGGTTATTTTTGAAAGCTATTCAGAAAAAGCCAGCCGCGACATTCAAGTGATTTATGGTGGAAGCCTGAATGAGAAAAATGTGGGGGCGCTGCTCAACTGCGCAGGAATTGATGGCGGACTTTTTGGAAGAATTTCACTCAACGTCAACTTGTTTTTGGACATTGCAAACAATTTAAAATAACGGCTTTTAAAAAAGCCTTTACATAAAAGCTGTGATTTTGTATAATGAAAAAAAAGGTGGAAACATGGAAGAAAGCACAACACATCTTGCTCTTTACAGAAAATATAGGCCGCGCACTTTTGAAGAAGTCGTTGGGCAGGAGCACATAACCAAAACACTTGCAAACCAAATTTTGGCAGGCAAACTTTCTCATGCCTATCTTTTTACTGGTTCGCGCGGAACTGGCAAAACCAGCGTTGCAAAAATTTTTGCAAGAGCGGTGAATTGTGAAAACAACACGACAGGCTCACCTTGTGGTGAATGTGAAACCTGCAAAAGATTGGCGGCTGAAAATGATATAAACATTATTGAAATCGACGCGGCTTCCAACAACCGCGTGGACGACATTCGCGAGCTGCGTGAAAAAGTCAAATTTGCACCTATCGGCGCCAAGTATAAAGTTTACATCATCGACGAAGTTCACATGCTTTCAGACAGTGCGTTTAATGCGCTTTTGAAAACTTTGGAAGAACCACCAAAATATGTCATCTTCATTTTGGCAACCACCGAAGTTCACAAACTTCCTGCGACCATACTTTCAAGATGTTCACGATTTGATTTTAGGTTGCTTTCAATTGACAATCTGTCAAAAGTCTTGTCGTCTGTGTTTGAAAAAGAGGGCATAGATGCAGAGCCAGAGGCGATCAAACTCATCGCGGCAAGCGGAGAAGGAAGTGTGAGAGACACACTTTCCATAGCTGATTCAGTGAACGCATATGCGAGAGGGCACATAACCAAAGAGGACGTTTTGCGCGTGCTTGGCACAACAGACCATGAACTTTTGATCAACTTTTTTGACAAAATCATAGATAAAGATATCGGTGGTGTTTTGACTGAAATCAATCAGATCGATGCCAGCGGAAAAAATCTTGCAGTTTTTGCAAAAGACGCAGCAAAACATGCAAGAGACCTGCTTATTTGCAAAACCTGTCAGCAGCCAAATGAAATTTTAAATATGCCTGATGATGTGTTGGAAAAATATATGGCACAAGCGGACCGTGCCACTGACAAGCAGCTGATCATGTATATGCAAAATTTTGCATCGAGTGAAGCGGAGCTGAGATATGCTCTGTCAACCAGGTTGCTGCTGGAAAGCCTTGCAATCGCCTGCATCAACGGAGAACTCGAAAAAAAAAATTGATTAAGCCGCTCGCTTCGCGCTCTGCATCAAATGAGCGAGAGATTTGGGGCAAGGTGGTGTTGTTTTTGAAAGAACACAAACATGTTGCGCTTCATGTGGCGTGCGGCGATATAACAGATGTGACAATCAAAGATGGAAATCTTGTCATATCCACCTTTGACAACACAGTGGCTTCGCTTTTGGAAGATGGCAAGCGTGAAATAGAGCGTGCTCTCAGCTGGCAAGGCTTGGAAATGGGCGTGACCATCGACAAAAAAGAGGAGCTTCCAAACAAAATGGAGCTTGACGAGGCCAAATTGAGCAAACTTTTTGGCAATAAATTAAAAGTCATTAAATAATGGAGGATTTAATATGGGATACGGTTTCGGTGGAGGCTTTGGCGGAGGAAATATGCAGCAACTCATGCGCCAAGCACAAAAAATTCAACAGCAAATGCAACAGGCAAGAGAGCAGCTTGATCAAGAAGAGTTTGTTGGCAGCTCTGGTGGCGGCATGGTTGAGGTTACGATGTTTGGAAACAAAACCTTGAAAAAGGTTGCTATAAATCCAAAAGTTGTCGATCCTGATGATGTTGAGATGCTGGAAGATTTGATCATTTCAGCGTTCAATGATGTTTTGGCAAAAATCGAAATCGCGGAAAAAGAGAGAATACCTCAAATTCCAGGAATGTAAGATGGCAAAGTTTGACGATCCTATTGAAAGATTGATTGAATATTTTAGATCGCTTCCAGGCGTTGGCTATAAAACTGCACAGCGCTATGCCTTTTCAATTATTGAAGGTTCGCAAGAGCGCGCGGCCAACTTTGCAGAGGCCTTGACAGATGTCAAGCGCAAGATTTCTCTCTGTCAAAAATGTGGAAATTACACGGACAAGCCATTGTGTGACATCTGCACCAGCAGGGATTTGAAAACGGTTTGTGTGGTCAAAGAACCGAAAGATATTTTGGCGATGGAAAAGATCAGAAATTACACCGGCACCTATCATGTGCTGTTTGGCACCATCAGTCCACTTGACGGCAGAGGACCAAATGACATAAAAATCAAAGAGCTTTTAAAACGTGTGCAAGATGACAAAGTTTCAGAGGTCATCATGGCAACCGATCCTGATGTTGAAGGCGATGCCACTGCAATGTATATTGCAAGGCTGTTGAAGCCGATGGGCGTCAAGGTGACAAGGCTTGCACAGGGCATATCCATGGGCAGCAGTTTGGAGTATGCAGATGAGATAACTCTTTCCAAAGCAATGGAAGCACGAAAGGAGATGAATGATTAAAGAGACCGCTCAAAAGCTGTTGAACGACGCAGCAAAAAAGTTAGGGCTGCCGGAAAATTTTTCGGTGGTTTTTTCTGCGCTGCCGCAGCTTTGTGATTTTCAATCCAACTCAGTTTTTGCAATCGCAAAACAGACGCAAAAAAATCCATTGCTTTTGGCGGAGGATGTCGTCAACGCCACAGCGCCTAGCAAATGGTTTTCCTTTTCGGTTGCAAAACCTGCGTTTATAAACATCAGTCTGACACAAGAAGGTTTGGCAGAACTTGCAGCAGAGGTTGAAAAAGCCGGCAAAGCGCAGCCAAAGCAAGACAAACACATATTCATCGATTACGGCGGTCCAAACATAGGGAAGGCTATGCACATTGGGCATATGCGCTCATTCAACATAGGCGAAGCATTCAAACGCCTTTACCGAAAACTGGGCTACAAAGTTACAAGTGACATATTCTTGGGAGACTGGGGCATGCCTCTTGGCCTTATTATGGCTCTTTTGGAAAGAGAAGGCAGATTGCAGGATTGCATGTCGGGCAAGGAAAGGGTGAGCATTGAACTTATGAATTATGCCTATCCAAAGGCCAGCAAACTTAAAGAAGAAGATGAAGCTTTCAAACAGCGTGCGATGGACTTGACACTCGCATTCCAACAGAAAAAACAACCTTATTATGATTTTTGGAAAGTTTTGCGAAAGGTTTCGGTTGACGAAATCAAAAAAGTTTGCAAGGGCATCAATGTGGATTTTGACCTTTGGAACGGTGAAAGTGATGCAAGCGATTATATTCAAACAGTGATCGACATTTTCAAAGAAAAGGGGCTTGCTTACATCAGCGAAGGTGCCTTGGTGGTTGATGTGGCAGAAGAAGGGGAGCAGATTCCAATTCCTAAAAAAAGCGCAGACGAAGTGCAGCGTTATGAAAATCCGATGCCACCTCTCATGCTTCAAAAATCCAATGGAGGCGACCTTTATGCCACTTCTGACATTGCGACAATATATTATCGAAACAAACTTTACCACCCGGACATAATCCATTATTTTACCGATGCAAGGCAGTCGCAAAGGTTTACGCAAATTTTCCGTGCTTGCAAAAAGGCTGGCATCTCTCCAAAGGAGCAGCAACTTTGGCACACCGGCTTTGGGACGCTCAATGGAAAAGATGGAAAAGCTTTGAAAACGCGCAACGGTGGGAACGTGGCTTTGGTGGATCTTTTGAACATGCTTTATGAAAAGGCAGAACAAAAGCTTCAACAAAATGGAACGGAATATGATGATGAGCTAAAACGCAAGATTGGAAATGCCGCACTTAAATTTGCTGACCTTTCAAACACAGTCGAAAAAGATTACATCTTCGATCTTGACAGGTTCACATCTTTTGAAGGGAAGACGGGACCTTACATTCAATACACTGCCTGCCGAATCAAATCGATCCTGGCAAAGGCTGGCGAGTTTGAAAACAGTTTCAACTTTTATTCGCAAGAGCAAAAGGCGGTGGTCATCGCTTTGGCAAAACTCGAAGCCAGTTTCCCAGCCGCTTTTGTTGACAAAAGCATGAGTGGAATTTGCTCGGCGCTTTACGATGTTGCAAAAAACTTTTCAACTTTTTACAACCAAGAGCACATTCTTTCAGAGCCGAATTTAAGCAAAAAAAGTGTCAAACTCACACTTGCAAAATTGACCTTAGATGCGATTGCAAGAGCCTGTGATGTGCTTGCGATCGAGCTTCCTGAAAAGATGTAAACACCTTTAAAATAAAGGCGAAAAAATAAAATAAAAATTTTTAAAAAAAACTATTTACAAATCGCAAAGTTTGTGTTATAGTAAAGGTGTCAACAAGGAGGAGAACAATTATGCCAAACTTTCCACTTACAATTTTAAAAGAGAATGTGACAGTTGTTTCTTACAACCCAGTAGCGCAAAAATCAAAAGTTGCATCGATTGCTGCCAAGGTTGAGAAACAAGAAAGCGCTATGTCAAGATAACGAAATTTTTAAAAACGGGCTTTTGCCCGTTTTTTTATGTCAAATTGTTTGCTAAATCAAAAAAAGTTTGTTAAAATGATAATATATTGGAGAAAATGATGCGACAATTTATCTATCCTGCAATTTTCTATTTTGATGAAGATGAAACCAAGGTCTATTTTCCAGACCTTGACATTTCAACCTCGGGCGACAATTATGACGAGGCCTTTTTGTTTGCAAAAGAGCTTTTGAAGGTTTATTTCATGTATGTTTTGACAAACGATTTCGATTTCAATTTTCCTTCAAATTTTGCTGACGTAAACAAAAAATGTGGAGAAAAGGAAAAGACCATGCTTATAGACGCCTTTGTTTCAGATGCTGATTTGAAAGAATTTAAAAAATCATCAAAAAGGCGCGGGGCTTAAATTGCATTTTTATGAGAATAAATTTTATATTTCCACATGTTTTTTCTTGACAAAGAAAAGCGATTGTGTTAAAATACACTAACACTTCCAATCACGGGGTGTTAGTTTTTTTGTTAGGAGATTAGTTATGGCAGCACCAAAACGCAAATATGTGACTCTTGCTTGCACCGAATGTCAAGAGAGAAACTATGCCACATCAAAAAACAGTGCAGCAAATCCTGAAAGGATTGAAATCAAAAAGTTCTGTCCAAAATGTGGTAAGAGAACAGTTCACAAAGAAACAAAATAAATCCGCGGGGAGGCGATATGTCTAAAAAGAAACACTTGAAAGAGAACATCTCTGAAAGTAAATCAGCCGAAGAAGAGGTTGTGGTTGCAAGCGAAGATGCTGGCGACACGACCTTGCCTGCGAAAGAAGAAAAAAACTCTGAAAAAGCTTTGAAAAACGACAAAGCCAAAGACGCTAAACAAGACAAGAACGCAAAAAAGAAAGAGAAAAAACCAAAAGAGAAAAAACTTGCTCGCAAAGCAAAAGAAACTGTAAGCGAGCTTAAAAAGGTTACATGGCCAGGGTTTGGCGAAGTGTGCAAAAAAACCGGAGTCGTGCTTGCAGTTGTTTTGATTTTCGCGTTGGTGTTGTTTGGACTTGACACGCTTTTTGGTTATTTGTTTGGGCTTTTGACATAAGGGAGGATAGAATATGGAAGAAATCAACAATCAAACGGAAAATGTTGAAGTAGACAAAGTGCAAACCACGGAAGCGACTGCACCAGAACAAGCAGCCTCGCCAGAGCAAAAAGAAGATCCAAGATCAAAAGCAAAATGGTATGCTCTTCACACTTTTTCAGGATATGAAAATGTGGCAAAAGACAACTTGACAACTGTTGTCAGCAAGTTCAACCTTCAAGATCGCATTTTCGACATCATCATTCCTATGGAAACAGTTGTTGAAGAAAAAAATGGCAAGAAAAAACTTGTTGAACGCAAAAGCATGCCTTGCTACATCTTCGTGAAAATGATTTATGGAGATGATCTGTGGCACAATGTCATCAACACGAGAGGCATCACTGGTTTTGTTGGACCTAATGGAAGAGCACTTGCACTCACTGACGAAGAGGTTCGCAAAAACAAACTCGAAAAAATCAAGGTGGAAGTTGACCTTCAAATTGGAGACAAAGTGGAAGTCATCGATGGCCCACTTGAAGGCACAATCGGCACTGTTCAAAGCGTGAACCCAGAAGCCGGAATCGCAACCGTTGTGGTTGAGATGTTTGGAAGAGAGGCACCAGTTGACCTTGACTTCACTCAAATGCGTCGCATCGATGTTTAAATGGTATTTCGCGAGCAATCGCTAAAAATACAAAAAAATTAAGGCGTGAAAAACGCCAGTGGGAGAGCGGGAACTGCATCTGCTCACATCACCACAAACTATAAGGAGGAAAAAATGGCAGTAGTAAAAAAGATTGGGGCGGTTGTAAAACTTCAACTCCCAGCTGGTAAAGCCACACCTGGACCACCTGTCGGCTCATCTCTCGGCCCTCATGGAATCAACATCGCGGCATTTACCAAAGAATTCAACGACAGAACAGCTGCACAAGCTGGGCTTGTCATTCCTGTTGTGATCACAATTTATCAAGACAGGTCATTCTCATTCGTGCTGAAAACCCCACCAGCAGCAGTGCTTATCAAAAAAGCAATTGGTCTTGAAAAGGGTTCAGCAAAACCAAACAAACAAAAAGTCGGATCAATCACAAAAGCTCAAATAAGAGAGATCGCTGAGCTGAAAATGCCAGACCTCAACGCAGGCAGCATTGAAGCAGCTATGAGCATGATTGAAGGTGCGGCACGCAGCATGGGCGTGACCGTGGTTGAATAAGAGGAGAGAGGCAGATGAAAGTTGGAAAAAGAATGAAAGCTGCGCTTGAATCTTACAACAAGCTTAAAGCTTATCCGGCAAGCGAAGCTATGGAAAATGTTTTAAACAACGCGAAAGCAAAATTTGATGAAACCATCGAACTTCATGTCAAACTCGGCGTTGACGGAAGAAATGCAGATCAACAAGTTCGTGGCGTGGTTGTGCTTCCACACGGAACAGGAAAAAGCGTTAAAGTGCTTGTCGTTGCAAAAGGCGACAAGGCTGACGAAGCAGTCAAAGCAGGCGCAGACTTTGTTGGAGCAGAAGAAATGGTTGCAAAAATTCAAGGTGGCTGGTTGGATTTTGATGTTTGCATCACAACACCAGACATGATGGGCGTGATCGGACGCGTTGCAAGAGTGCTTGGTCCAAAGGGACTTATGCCAAACCCAAAAAGTGGCACAGTGACCATGGACGTTAAAAAAGCGATTTCTGATGTTAAAGCTGGTAAAGTTGAATACAGACTCGACAAAACCAACAACGTTCACGTTATTCTTGGCAAAGCAAGTTTTGGCAAGGAAAAACTTATGGACAACTACAACACAGTCATCGAAGCTCTTGCGAAAGCAAAACCTGCTGCGGCAAAAGGACAATATTTCAAAAATATTTCAATTTGTTCAAGCATGGGCCCTGGCGTAAAAGTTGTAACCATGGGTTAAGAATTAAAATAAAAAACAAGCCGTTTGGCTTGTTTTTTTGATTTTAATATGTTTGCAAAAAAAACAGGCGTTTGCCTGTTTTTTTATTTAACCTTGATTCTCTTTCTGAGTTTCACAATGATTATGATTGCAACAATCACTGCCACACAGCCGATCACGATGGCCGCTATTGCCCAGCCGTTGAGAGGTTCGGTTTTTGTGACTTTGTAGCTGAACAACAAGTTGCCGCTCATTGATCTTGCAGTGATGAAGTAGGTTCCAGTTGCTTGGATTGAAAATTGTGTTGTGCCCATTGAAGAGATGGTCTCTTCGCTGATGTGGAACACAGTTCCAGCAACTGTGATCATGCATTCGCCCACGGTTTGATAAATTCGCTCTGCGTTGAAGGTTACGGTGATTGGCGAGGAGCTTGATTGACCTTCCGTCAGAGAAATGTCGATTGGAACCGATGCGGTGTTGATCCAGTAAGAGAAGGTGAGTTCGGTTGGAAGCGAGTAGTCACTGCGATTGAAGTTGCCGTTGGTTGCGATGGTGACGGTGTATCTTCCACTTCCTGTTCCGATGTAAGAGGTCACAAGTTCTTTCAGATAGGTGACTCCGTCCACAACAACTGTTTGAAGTTGCAATCCAAGAGTTGGGTTTTCACTTGCCATATCATTTAAAATTGTTTGAGTGATGTCGCCAAGATTGTCTTTGACAACCGATTTGATGTAGTAATTTTGATATGGGGCGAATTCATATGAATAGCGCGACTCATTTGGATTGACGATTGTGAAGTTGTAGGTCTGTTGACGAACGTCAACTCCTGTCACGCTGGTGCCCACAAACCAAACGGTGTAGTAGCCAGGATCGGAGAAGGTGAAGGTGTGAGTGTTTGCATCGTAGTTGAAGCTTGTGATATCTTGGCCGTTGCGTTGTGCACGAATCATTCCAAGTCCGCTTCCGCTGGATTGAGCGGTGTAATATTCGTTCATGTTGAGAATGGTAAGTTGCACATCGCCATTGAACACACCTTTGTTGATCGGGTCGGTTGTCACTTGCTCGCCAGTGGCTGCATCTGCGAAAGTCATCGAAAATGCGACATCTTTCAAGAACACAAACCTTTGTGAGGTTGATGCGGAAGAGGTTCCGTATGCAAACACCTGAACATTTCCTGCTGTGTCGACAAATGAAAGTGTGTAAGTTCCGCTCCTGTCTAATGTGACATAATTGTAATTGCTGTCAGTTCGATAGGTGACAGGGAATTCAACTCCGTCTTTTAACACATGCAAATCAATAATGTTGGTGCTGATTCCATAGGTTTTTGACCAGCGGATTGTCACCGAATCAAAGTTTGATGTGGAGGAAATGATTGCGTTGATCGTGCTTGAAGAAAGCATGTTGAAGGTTTCGTTTGTGTTGTAATAGTAGCTTGCTTCTGCAACGATTTCCGATGTTGGAGGAATGTAGGTTATGAACACTATCCTGTAAAATGGTGAGATTCCGGAACCAGTTGGAGGGACATATCCGCCAACCGAGTCTTGCGTGTAGTTTGTAACCAGGAAGGAGCGTGTCACAACTCCATTTCCCTCAGAGATAGGAGTGAAGATGTCATCAACCACAACGATGTTTTGATAGTCGTTTGGAACGATGCTTACAGAAGCTTGATCTGTGTAATAGTTGACGTTTGTGATGTAATAATCAGAATATTCAGTGCCTTCGTAGGTGTAGTAATTTTGTGCTTTGTCAACTACCACGCCGTTGTTGGTGACTCTGTAAAATTCACTTGAAGATTCAAGAATTTCCACTCTGTAAAGGTCATATTCATTTGCCAGCACTCGCTCACCACTTTCATTTGCTGCATAACGAACCAAGAAATAGTAAACGCCGCTTTCGTCAAATCTGGTGCCTGATGAGAATGCTTCAAAATCTTGCATAGAGCCTTCTTTATAGTAAAGCACTTCATATGGATATGCAAAGTTTGTTGGGTCTGGCTCGTATGAAACGGTGACATTGAGTGCGAAGGTTTGACCTGAAAGTGTAACGCGATAGCGCGTGCCATTCAAAGTGAGATAACGCACGCTTGAATCGGTGAGGGTTTCCTCTGTGATGTTTGTGCCATAATGGTCGCTGAATCTTATAGTTGAAAGAGCGTTTGTCATCTCTCCCACTGCGAGCTCTGGTTTGACCTCATATAGGTGCAGATAAAGCTCTTTCACAAACAGATTTTCATCGATCTGGCCTGGGTTTTCATCATCGACTTCATAAACTCTGATTCGGAAGCGTTGATCAATTTGAGGTTGATTTGTTCCTCTTGCAAAGGTCATGGAGATGATGTCTGTGCCGCTTGTGGTGTAGTCTTGATTTTGCGTAGCGGTAATCCAAGTTCCATCTAAGAATTTTTCAACCACAGGAATGTAGATGTTGCGGTTGTAGGTGTAGACGAGGTTGGTTGGATTGATGTAGCTTGTCACATATTCTCCACCAGTTATTGCAGGGTCAGAGATGATGTCTTGATATATTTGAGTGCCAGAAGTGGTTGAAACTTCTTCAAACGAGCTTTGGCCGAAGATGTGCACCAAAGTTGTGACATTTCCAAAGTTGTCCACGATTCTGTATCTGATCTTGTCTCCAACATTAGGGAGGTTTATGTAACTAAATCTCAGAGTGCGTGTCACAGATTCATAGGTGAATTCGATATAGTTGTTGCTTGTCCAAGCTGTTGTATAGTTGTAAGCGGAGTTTTGCAAGTTTTCCAGCGAGTTTGGATCATTTTGCAAACTGTATCTTTGGCTGTTGTCGCCAGAGGTTATCTCAACAGAAACAGGGTAGGCGGTGTTTGAGGTTCCAACTGTCAAGTATTCAGCCTCAGAACTTGAAGAGTGGTTTGCATTCAAACTAACGCCATTGATCAAGTATAGTGCGATCTGCAAATGACTTCCATTTGTTCGGTTGGAAAGTGTCAGGGTGATTTGGCTTTCGCTTGAAGCGTAGCCACTGAACAGCGAAGAGATTTGAACGTATTCACCAGTTGCCATGTTGATGACGCGGCCCTCTTCCCATGGACTGAACATATAAGTGGAAGATGAGTTGTTTCGAGAAATGGTCAGCGTCAACCATTCGTCTCCAAACAGGTTGAGATTTTGCAAATTGAAATTTGTTGAGGAGTAAGCTGCAACAACTTTTTCAGTTTGAGTTTGTGCCAAAATTTGTGCGTCACTGATGCGTTTTTCCTCGTTGTCATCGGTGAATTGCAAGCCTTGATATTGAGTTGTGCTTCCTGAATTAGGATCAGTTACAACAAAGCCGTTGCCATCATCCGTGCCGTAAACATAGACAAGATAAATCGTCAAGTTTCCGGCCAAGTCTTGTTCCACAATTTCATAGTAAGTTCGTTGTGTGTAAGTGCTTGCATCGGTTGAGAGAGGAGTGAAGTTTGATGAAGCAAAAGACGATGGGTCGGTTTCAGCATAGCTTCCCGAATAAGGATCGCTAACTGCGCGGTAGTAAGCGTTGACGGTTGAGCCTGAGTAGTTTCCGGCTGAATTTGAGTTTTCCTGAGCTTGTGATGCAAGTGAGGCAAGGAAAGCACCGTCAACAAGATAGGAATAATATTGGAATGTCCCTGTTGATGCCGAGATGTTGTAAGCTGCCTCTGCTGGGGTGGTCACATTTGTGCCATCAATGTTTTGATAGGTTCTGAGTGAAGTGCCATTTAATTGATAGGTTCCATTCGAGAAGTTGGAAACGTTTGCAATCAAGCTTGAAATCATTTCATTGCTTGCGGTTTTGTCAACGACAACTGTTTTCAAAGCTTTTGAGTAGTAATTGTCGTTGTGGCCAACGAACTGCATCGTCACACTCACACGAACGCCATTCTCATAAAGGCCTGCTTGCTCCAAATTTAAAGTCAGATTGTTCAAGTTGTTGGTTGTGGAAAATTGAAGTGCGCTTGCGATGCGTTCACTATTCACATCGCTCGATCCGTCGAGATAGCTTACAGAAATGCCGTCTGAAACATCAACAATCATATCATCATAGTCACGGCTGAACGAAAGCTGAATTTGTGTTTTGTCGATGTCTGCAATATATCTGTCGTTTGCATCTTGCCAAGAAGCTGTGAAGTTTTTTTGATTTGTGTAGTAGTTTGTTGCATCTAAGGTGCTTAAAGAACTTCCATTTGATGCCAACGAAAATTCAGGTGATGCCGACTGAATTGTGAAAGCAAACATATAGTTTTTGGTGAAAACGTTGTCGGTTCCTGCGCCGCTAGCGTTTGCTGCTTGCGTGATCAAAACATAATATGTGCCGGCTTCTGTGAGCTCGTTGAGAGAGGAGCCATCAGAACTTACAAAGGTTAAAAATCCATTTTCAGATCCAGATGAGGAGTAGGTGCGTGTGGCGCCTGTTTCGCTTGAAACAAAACGGATTTGAGCTGTCAGCTGATAGCTGGTTATCGACGAAGCTGAAATTGCGTTTTGGTCATAATATGAAAGCAGCGGATTGTTGTTTGAAGAATATTCCACTTCATTTGTGTTTCCAACCGACGATTCCGAGTTGTTGATTGTGTATTTATACGAAGGGATATAAACTTTCACTGGAAGTTTGTTGGTTTCAAAAATCACTGTTGGAGGATTGTCAAAACTCCAATTGTCGTTAGGATCGGTATAGAAGCTTTCACCAGAGTTTATGTGGTTTTCACGATGAGGGAAGGTGACTGACAACACTGCACTTTCATCATCGATGCCGTCATACATGTTTACGAAGATGTCGCCGCCCACGATGCTTTCAAGCGTTGGACCAAGACGAAGACTTTCCAAAGTTGAAGAGTCGATCACATCAGGCGTGGTGTTTGTCTCAAAGCTGTTAGTTCCGTTGGAAATTGCAAGTTTGCCAAATCTGAATCCACCTTCCAGCAAAATATATCTCAAATCGTTGTTGGTCCAGGTTGAAATATATTCGACAGGAGTTTCCAAATTGCCTGCATCATAAGCAGTGAAAGTCAAATTGACACCTGACAATGGATAGCTTGGGTCAGTTGAAGAGACCACGATCAAATTCTCGTAAACAATTGCTGTGTAAGCTGGTGCGTTTGTGGTTGAATCGACAAGTGTGTAAACGTCAGGATCGTAACTCACGGTTTCTTGTTCTGTGATCACGCCATATCTGTCAACATACATGGTCAACGTGCGCTCGTTATAGTCGAAAACATCAACGGTGTAGTTGTCGCCTGACATATAGGTTCTGTAAATCACATATTTGCCTTCGCGAGTTGCATTGCCTGAGAGGTTGATCGCTTCGGTGATTGCTTCGGTGCTGCTGTTGGTTCCATCGAAGGAATAAATTGGGATAGTTGTTGAAGGGGTCTGAGAAATTGTTCGATAGTATGAAAGCATGAATTGGTCAGATCCCACAGCTTGTGAAGCGACTATTTGAGTTTGGTATGGGAAAAATTCAATGTAAACTTCCTGCACTTGTGTGCTTTGACCGTTGTCATAGTTTACTGTTGGGACAAAGGAAATGTAAAGGGTGGTGTCAAGTGCGGTTGGTGTGTAGTAGCTGTTTTTAAATGTGCTTCCACCATCTGCATCAACACCTGAGGTCGAATAAGCAGCAGTAAACAATGTGGTGTTTGCTTCGTTTGAATCATTATGTGAGTCACGATAAACGACTCTGGTCAGCGAAGTGTCTCCGGTTACAGTTATGTATTGGCTGTTTGACGGATAGGTGGTCAATCTGTCAAGAGCGGAAAGATTTGCTCCTTGCGTGTTGGATTCGTCGCGAAGCATGAATCCATATTCACCTTCCATGTCGACAAAGGTTTGTTGCTCTGCGTCATATGTCACGCCGTCAACAACGATTGAAAGCGTGCCGCTCTCGCTCAGCCTTCCTGTTCGAGAAGGGTCTGACAGCGAGGTCAAAGTGGTTGCGCCGCTCACGCCGTAGAAGAACTCTCTGCTTCCGTCGCTGTAAACGATGCGATAAAGGTCGGCTGTTTGCAGTTGCTCGGTGATGGTTGTGACATCCAGCATCGCACCTGTCAAAAGGTTGGTGTAAAGGTTGTCGGTGGTTGTTGAAGCATAAAAGCTGGAATCAGAAGCCAGATAATGAACAGAGAATGAAAATTGAATGCTCATGCTGTTTACAGCGTCAGTGGTGGAGTAGACGTCTGCGGTTCGATCTTTAAAGGCAATTGTGTCATCGATTTCGCAAAGATAGTAGCAGCCGCTTCTTCCATAAGATGCGTTCAAATTGATTTGCTGAACATCACCTTGTGAAATAAAACTTTGCATAATTTCCAAAAGTGAGTTGCGTCCATCATTTGCTGTGTCATCTTCTTCGTCGCCATTGACATTTGTAATGAAATCGCCTGTTGTTAGTGTTTCCAATGACGCGCCCTCTGCCAGGCTGATCCTGATCCCTTTGTAGTCACCCCAATAGATAGTTGCGTCGGAGGTGAGGGTGTGATTGGAGCTGGTCAGAACGTCATAGCCATTTGAAGTGCTTATTGCAAAGTAAGGAGAGGAGTCATCTAAGAACACGAATGCGGCATTGCTGTTTCCAGCCTCGTCGAAAACTTGGAAGATGTAAAGTCCTGCGCTCTCTTTCAAATAGTTTGCTGGGATTGATGTGCTTGGGTGAGCGCCTGCATTGTCGTAAGTTTGCCACTCAGGATTTACTGACAAGTCCAGCATTCTGTCAGCGCCAAGGAAGGAGGAGGAATAACTTAAAGTTGATGAAATCAAACCTCCCAAAGCCGTGACATTGTAATAATCATATGTGTTTAGTGGATAGTAACGCACAAAGCCACGAGTTGTAGCGCCACTGGCTTTTTGGTTTTGCCAGGTGAAGACGAATGCCTCGTTGGTTGCCGAACCCAATTGGTTTACAAGGGTCAAGTTGCTTGACGAGGTGGAAGTTGTCACAGAATAGGCTTGCAAGTTTTGAATTGGCGTGGTGTCGATTGTGAAAGTTCGTGTGATTGGAGTCTCTTGCATGGCGTTTTTGCCGTAGTAAATGCGAAGAGTGTAGGCTCCGTCTTCTTCGATGGTTGTCTCAGTTTCTCCATTGTTGAAAAGATAGCGTTCTGCTCCCACTGAGCCGGTGTTGAAGTCGCGCCTTGTCAGAGTCACATAAACAGGCGAGTTGAACGCGTTGTCTTCGTTTGAGAATGCGATCGTCACATCTTGATTGGTGTATTGGCCGGAATAAAGGGTCGTGCCGCCTGTTTCAACAGTCACCTCAGGTGTGGTCTTTGAAATTTCAAAATAGAAATATTGATAGAAAGGTGTGGTAGTTTCAAGAATGCCTGATGAATTTGTGTAGTTTGAAAAGTTGTAGCTTAGACGTATCAAGTAAACTCCATCATCACTCAAATTTCTTGTTGCTGAAATAGCCTCTCCGCTGTCCCAGGTGTCGCCTGTTTTAGTAAAAAGCGTTGCAGAAACGTTGTTTGCATAAGTTGAAAGTCTGACTGGCGTTTGGTTGGTTTTGACAGGGTCATTAGAAGTCAGATAATCGTTCAATGCGTCGTCTGTTTCAGGGGCCCATTCGCCTAACGAGGTTCCCAAAGCCTTTGTGATGTCGGCGGCAGCAGAGATTTCCACTCTGTTTTCAGCAGAGGAGATGGATTTGAATTCTGCAAAATCGTTGAGTTCATAGTCCGTGTAGAAAATCTGCGCACCGTAAATATAAAATTTTTGATCCAAAACAGTGTGAGAAAGTTCATAAACGTCTGAACCGATGGTGTAGATGAGTTCGATGTCGATGTTGTAAAGGCCAAGGTCGTTGAAATAGATTTTTATTTCGTCGTCCATCACATCATCGGTGTTTTGATCAAGATAAACTGCACTGTTGACAAAACTTGGCACATTGAAGGTGTTTTCGGTTGGGTCAAAAGTGATGGTTTGCGTTGCAGAAGAGTTGTTCAAAGATTTTGTGATTGTCAATCTGTAAAGGCGAGGGTTGTAAGTTATGTAAGGCAGCTCGTTTGTTGCACTTGAACCCTTTTGTGAAGCATTGTAAAAGTAGTTCCATCTGTGGTTTGAGGATTCGCTTTGTGTCTGCTCGGTGTTGTTCACATTATAGCCAAAGTTTGGAGATGTGAGGTCGGAACCGTTGAAATAGGTTGCGGTTTCGAGCATGAAGATGCTGTAATCAAAAGTTTGGCCGGTTATGATGGAGTAAGTTTCCACAGCTTCGGCTGCGCCTGTTGAAGTGCTGGCAGGCGTCAATGTGACATCGTAAAGATCATATGTCACAACAACGCGGAATAAGCCCTCTTCATGCAAAGTGAGTTTGGCATGGCCGTCGTTTCCAGAGGCTGTAATGGTTGATTCTTCCGACGTAGTGTCTAATTCCACTTGAAAATCCAAAGTTTCAGGGAAAAAGTTTGCATCAAAGATGGAAGGCACGTTTGATGCTTTGAGCAAAGCATTGACATCACTTGTTTCTGAAAGCACAAGTTCTTGCCCGTTCAAATAGAGGTTGACAGATCCGATGTTCAAATAGTAATAGTGCAGAGGGTTGATGGGCTGGCCACCATTGTCCATTCCGTCAGGATAATAGCGATAGATGCAAGCATCGACAGTTGAATCGTTTTCATCACCAGTTTGAACCTGATCGTCTTGACTATCTCCATCTCCATCTCTGTCGGCTTGTTCAATAAAATCAAACCTGATCGTGGCGTTTTGAGCCTGGGTGTTGAAATATATCTCCGAGCTGTGACCGCCATTATCAAAAAACACAGGAAGCTGGTTTGTGATCTCAGCTTCATTGATGGCTGCGTGCACTTCGGTTTTGCTCGTGCAAAGCATTGCTCCTGTTGTTGCCAGGCAAAATGCTGCAAGGCCGAAAACAGCGAATTTGAAAATTTGTTTAACTCTGCTCATTTAAACACCTCTTCTGTCAAATTTTGACAAAAACATTCTAACATAATTTTGCCCAAAAACAAAATAAATATATATAATAAATTTAATATATAAATATAAAACTTTTAAATAAATTTTAATTGACATTTTTTGAATTTTAAAATTTTAAAAAATTAAAAACATTTTTATAAAGCATTTTTAAGCATAAAAAAGTGATTATTTAAGAAAAATTAATGAATTTTTCGCAATTTTTTGCATTTTTTGGCCTATTTTTTTATTTTTTTTAAATTCACATTTATTTTTATTTTCGAATAAGCATTTATTATAAGTTTTTTAGGAGGCCAAATGACCATTTCTTTATGCATGATTGTCAAAGATGAGGAGGCCGTGCTTGAACGCATTCTGTCCCAGGCCAAACGCTTTGCAGATGAAATCATCGTTGTCGACACGGGCTCGAAAGATCAAACCGAGCTTATCGCCAAACGCTATGCCGACAGGGTGGAAAAGTTTGCCTGGAATGGGGATTTCAGTCAAGCCAGAAATTTTTCCTTTTCATTTGCCACCTGCGATTACATCATGTGGTTAGATGCTGACGACTACATTTTGGACGAAGATATCGAAAAAATCAACAAGCTTAAAAACTCACAAATGGGCGCAGACATATATATGTTTGAATATGTTTTGACATATGAAAAAGACATGACTCCAATTTTTAAATATATGCGTGAACGTTTGTTTAAGCGAAGCAAAAACTTCAAATGGGTGGATCCGGTTCATGAAGTGATTTGTTTGGAAGGAAGCATAGAAAAGTTGGACATAAAAATCTATCACAAAAAAGAAAAGCCGACTCTTCCAGGCAGAAACTTGAAAATCTATCGCAGGTTAAAACGAGAAAAGTGCCCGTTTTCTGCCAGACAACAATTTTATTTTGCACGAGAGCTGATGTTTAATGGATTTTACAAACAAGCCATCTCTCAGTTCAACTCCTTTTTAAAGCGATCTGACGGTTGGGTGGAAAACAAAATTCAGGCCTGCATTGACAAAAGCCTGTGTTTTAAATCGCTTTCAAATCGTGAAGGGGAATTTAAAAGTTTGGTGGAAGCCTTTGAATATGCACCGCCAAGAAGTGAAGTCAGCTATCGTTTGGGCAACTGGTTTTTGGCAGAAAAGCGTTTAGATGAGGCGGAGTTTTGGTTTTTGTGTGCCATCGAGCATTCCATTGTTCCAGACAACGGGGCCTTTATAGAAAGGGATATGCATGACTTTTTGCCTGCATTGCAGCTTTGCTATCTTTATTATTTAAAGGGCGATGTTCAAAAGTCCTTCCATTTTCATGAAATGAGCAAACTTCTCAGGCCCAACGACAAGACGGTCAAAAATAATGAGGAATTCTTTTTAAATCACTTTGAAAAATTGTGCAAATAATCTACAATTTTCTTATACAAATTGACAAAAAATTGCAATTTTTGTAAGGAAAGGAGTTGTTATGTCAAAGTTTGTTTGCGCAGTTTGCGGTTATGTTTATGAAGGTGACGTCCTTCCTGAGGATTTTGTTTGCCCTGTTTGTGGTGTGAGCAAAGAGTTTTTTTCAGAAGTTGAGCCTTCGCCGAGAGAGGAAACCGTTTTCATTGAGGTTGATGACGACAATCCAAGCATTGCGCGAGATGCATCAAAGTGTGTGTATTGTGGAAACTGCAAATCTGTTTGCAGATTTAAGCAGGGAGTTTACGGCTACTATGACATTCAAAAAATCAAATACAAATCTGTTTGCATCGACTGCGGCCAATGCACTTTAAATTGTCCGAAAGGGGCGTTGCATATTAAAGAGGACTACAAAGAATTGCAAAAACTTTTAGATGATCACAAAAAGGTTTTTTGTGTTTCAAACTTCGCCTTCTGTCAGAGTGTCGCTTGCAGAAGAGTTCGGTCAGCAAGCGGGAAGCATCTGCACCGAAAAATTGGTTGCCATGTTGAGGTTGCTGGGTGCTGATTATGTGCTTGACACAACGTTTGGTGCTGACATGACGGTGATGGAAGAGGCCCATGAGTTTTTGCAAAGGTTTGAAAGCGGAAACAAACTGCCAATCATGACGAGTTGTTGCCCTGCTTGGGTGAAGTTTGTGGAGATATTTTATCCAAAATATATCAAAAATCTTTCCAGTGCCCGCAGTCCAATTTCTATGCAAGGCAGTTTGATAAAAACCTATTTTGCAAAAAAGATCGGGCAAGATCCTGAAAACATCGTAAGTGTTGCAGTCACCCCATGCACTGCAAAAAAAGCGGAAATCAAAAAGTTTGGAGATGTCGATTTTGTCATTCCAATCCGCGAGCTTGCAAAATGGTTTAAAGAAAAAGGGCTCAGCTATGACGCCCTTGAAAACTCACAATACGACTCTATCATGGGAACGGGCAGCGGTGCTGGCGTGATTTTTGGCACTTCTGGCGGTGTGACCGAAGCGGTTTTAAGAACGGCGAATTTTATGCTCACGGGGAAGGACCTTGAAAACCTTGAAATCAAAGTTGTTCGAAATCTTGATGGCTTTGTTGAGGCTGAGGTGGAGCTTGCCGGCAAAACCATTTCAATCGCATCGGTGTCTGGAACTATAAATGCGCGCAAACTTTTTGAGGAAATCGAAAAAGGAAAGCAATATGATTTGGTTGAGGTTATGGCGTGCCTTGGAGGCTGCATGGCCGGCGGAGGTCAACCGATCAATGTCCGCTTGTCTCACGAGCAAACCAGAATTGCCCGCAGCAAAGCGCTTTATCAACTCGACGAAAAATCAAGTGTGCGCTATTCTTACAAAAATCCAGATGTCAAAGCGGTTTACGAAGAGTTTTTAAAAGATTTTGGCAGCCCTTTGCTTCACACTTCTTATCAAGACAGAAGCGAGATTTTAGGCTGAAAATTCACACAAGCACTTGCGAAGATCATATAATAATTTGACAAATATGTTGCAAAGTGCTATCATTAGAATATAGGAGGTTTTAATATGAAAAACAAAGCTTTGACTGCGTTTTTGGTTTCGTTGTCTTTTATCGCAGCAATGATATTGGCTGTTCCATCAGTCAACACGCCTGTGGTTTGTGCTTTTGCAGCAATCGTGGTGGGCATGATTCCAATCTGCATCGCACTTTTTGGCATAAAAGACAAAAAACTTGCATCAAAAACATTGCAGCCATTCACTGTTTTGGGCGCTGTTGCAATTTTAAGGTTGTTTTTGGATTGCCTCTTTTTCATGATTCTCGCTGGAACGGGAGACTACAATGTGCAGGCAGCTTATCTTATCGTTCAAATAATTCTTGCTGTTTTGCTCTACGTTTTGGAAATTGTTGTGCTTGTGTTCATTTGCCTTGGCAAAGACGTGCCAGTTGTTGGCAGCTTTGCAAACAAAATTGTTGGCATTGAAGAGGCAAAAAAGGCTGAAAACAAAACTAAAAACAAAACAAACGCAACTGAGCAAGAAGAGCTGGAAGAGGGCGAAGAAAAAGAGTGATTTTCATCACTCTTTTTTCATCTTAAAAAGTTTTGTTCTTCTCTCTGCATTTGGCGGAAGCGGATTATGCTGTCAGTCAATCTGTCGAGTCGCTCTGGGTTCATTCGCTTGCCGTCAATGAGTCGTGTGTTGGTTTCCTCGTCATTGAGAGAAACTTTAAAGGTGGCTGTTTTGTCATATTGATCGGTTTTGGTCAAAAAATTGTTTAATTTTGAGTAAGCTGCTTTTGGCATGGTGGCGATATAGTCTTTTGGCAGATGCAGGCTCACCACGGTTTTAAATGGAGAGAGCAAGCTTCTTATCCTTTCAAAGCTGATCCTGTCTTTGTGAGGAAAACGTTTTGTTAATTGATCTGGGTGGTTTTCGGCAAATTCTTCGAGAAAATATGAATTGTATTCATCAAATGCAACGCCCATCGTGCCGCCCATGTCGATGATCGCAGGGCCTTGCAGTGAGCTTAACACTTCTTCCAAAAGGCGAATTTCGAATTGTTTGCGATAGCAGTGCCAGCCAACAGTTCCATAGTTTAAATCCATTTTTCTGCTGAAAGCCAAATCAAAACCCATCTGTTCGTAATTTGGAACGTTTGGAAATTTTTGGCGCAAATCAAGCTGAGCGCTCAGGCGCTGTTTTTCCTCTTCATCTGTTTGCTCTGAAAGCATTTGTTTGAGCTCGTATAAGCTTGGAAGCCTTACAAACTCATCAAGCTCTATTCGCGGCATTCCAAGTTTTTGAGATAGATTTGAAGAGATCAAACTTTTGCAGCTGCCAACAGGGCCGGTTAAAATTATTGAATCGTTTAATATTTTTTGTTGCATTTTTGCTCCATAAAATCATTTTAACTCATTTGCTGGTCTTTTTCAAGGTTCTTGGCGAAATTTGTTGAATTTTTTTGATTTTTTAAGCCAAAATTTTGTTACGATTTTTTTATTATTTTTCTTCGAAAATTGTGTGAGGCTGTGATATAATTAACCGAAGAGGTTTTTATGCGAACGATATATAAATACTACAAGGAGAGGCTGATTGAAATCAGCGGAAGAAACCGCAGTCTTTATTCTAAAAAAATCAGCAAAAAATATTCTTTTGACATTGGTTCAATCATTGCAAATGACAAAGATCAGTTGCAAGAGCTTTTGGATTTCGTGTGGAAGGGCAGACGCAAGGGCTTTACTTTGATTGACAAGGACATGAAGGAGAAGCTCTTTGAAAATTTTGGATTGGACAAAAAATTGAAGGCAAGCTTTGCCGATCAGTCTGGCATGAGCACTGAGGAAAAACGTCTTGACAACTTAAAGAGAGAAAGGCAGAAGCGTGAAGAGAGCAAAAAGCTTTTGTTAAGTCAAGTTTCCGCTTTAAAAACTTTGAAAAGGGAGATCGAAGAATTTGCAAAAGAAACCGGTCGCTATGAGATGTTTGTTGGCTATCCTTTTGTGACAGGCTATATTTCACCAGATTTACAAATCAAGGCTCCGCTCATTCTCTTTCCGGTCACGATAAATGTGGAAAACGACTCGACTGTTTCATTGGAGGTCAAGCCAGAGGAGTCTGTGCAGTTTAACAAGGTGCTTTTGCTTGCATATGCAAAAGCGAGAAAGCTGAACATTGACAATCTCATCATGGAGTTTGACAATCTGATGGACTATCGTTTGAAAAACATCGCAGACGTGGTCAAATATTTGGCAAGTTTTGATATTAAAATAAAATATCAGGAATCGGACAAGGGTTTAGTGGCTTTTGACACGATTCGCGATGCGGCAAAGGGCGAGGGGTTGAAGATCGTCAACGCTTGCGTTATTGGAAGGTTTCCGCTTGCCAATTCTATATATAATGATTACACGCTTTTAGACAAGAGAAGGCTTTCAAGTGACGCCATCGACGAACTTCTTGAAAGCAGACCAAGCAAAAAAATCAAAAGGCCAAACACTCAACTTTACACAATCAACGATTTGGACTATGCGCAAGAAAATGCCATCACAAAGCTCAACACTTATGGAAACATGGTCATTTACGGCCCACCTGGCACAGGCAAAAGTCAAACCATTGTAAACATAATCTCCGACGCCCTTTGCAAGGACAAAAGGGTGCTGGTGGTTTCGCAGAAGAAGGCGGCTCTTGATGTGGTGTTCAACAGACTCAAAGAGCTCAACTCCAAATGTATGTTCATCGTCGATGCCGAGAAAAACAAAGTCGCTTTCTATGAGCGTTGCAAACAGATGCATCAAGAGATAATGGACGGATATAAAGGGCAGGAAGACTATCAAGAAAATTTTGAAGCGATTCAAAAAAATCTCGAAAAAGAAACCGCCGAACTTGAAAACATCAGCGACGTGCTGTTTTCAAAAACTCCGTTTGGATTGACTTTGCAACAACTATATTCCAACTCTGCAAAAATCGGAAAAAACAGTGCGGATTACGACATCTACAAAAAACTTATCAAAAACAAAGAGTTGATGAAACTCGATTTCAACGATTTTTATCAAGCAACCAGGGTGATTGCCGAGAAAAACAAGTGTGAACTTTACTATAAGTATATGCACTTGAAAAAATCCAATCCGCTTGTCGATCACATAAACGGAAAGTTGGAAATTCATGTGGTCAATCAAGTCAAAACCTTTTTAACAAATCTTTTGAACAAAAATATAGTGCCTTTCGACAGCACAAAGTATCCTCACTCTCGTCAGCTTATGGCCTATCTTTTAGAAAACAACTTGCCAGACAACACCGACATCAAACCATTGGTTCAGATGGTGAGCAAGGTTTGCTATCCAAAATTACATAAAAGCCTGAACATTTCCAAGATTTTCTTCCCACTTTATCCATATTTCAAGGCAAAAACCAACAAAGCGGAAAAGCAGCTTGAAGAAAACTTCCAACAGGCGATGGTTGACATTCGCGCGTATGTTGGCAATTACAAGTTGCTGGAAAAGGTGCTCGACCGAAAGGGCTATGTGATGACGGTTGACAACATCTTAAATGGCAACCATGCCTTTTTAAGACTTCTTTTGAATGCGCTAAACGATTATATTGAAATCCGCGATGTCGTCGTCGCGTTAAAATCCGCCTCACCACATGAAAGGCTTATTTTGGATTTTGCTTATGAAAACAGCAAGAGTTTGAAGAATTTTAAAGAAATTGTTTCAAAGTTGCTGGAAATTCGCATTTATCATGAGGCCGTGACATATGAGGAAAAATATAAAGAGGATCTTTCCAAAATCATCGATTTTGAAAACATTCGAAACCGAATATTGTCATTGAAAAATGAAGAAAAGTCGATCGCAACGATGATTTGTTTGGACAAGTTTAAGGAAGAATATCAAAATTATTACTATTCAAATCCAGAAAACAAAAACTTCCTATATCAAATCACCAAGCAGCAGTCGCTTATGCCGATTCGAAAGATGATGGACACATATGGCGACTTCCTGCTGAAACTCTTTCCATGTTGGCTGCTTTCGCCAGAAAGCGTTTCAAACATTTTCCCGCTTGAAAAGAACTTGTTTGACATCGTGCTTTTCGATGAAGCTTCGCAGGTGTTTATTGAAAACACGTTGCCGTCAATTTACCGCGGAAAGTTTATCGTTGTGGCAGGGGACAACAAGCAGTTGCGACCAACCTCCACCTTTATGAAACGCTATATGGGAAATGACAGTGAAGAGGAGCTTGATCTTTCCACTCAGGCGGCCTTGGAAGTTGAAAGCCTTTTGGATTTGGCCACCTCGCGTTATCACAGCACAAACCTCACTTATCATTACAGAAGCCGAAATGAGGAGCTTATCAACTTCTCAAACTATGCTTTTTATGATGGAAAGTTGCAAATTGCGCCAAACACAACAAAAAACATAGGCAAAAAACCAATCGAGCGCATTAAAGTAAATGGCTCTTGGATCGGACGAAAAAATCAAGAAGAGGCCGGCGCGGTTGTTTCGCTGCTTAAAAAGCTGATCAAAAACAAGCGAAACAAGCTTTCAATAGGGATCATCACTTTCAACTCTGAGCAAGAGGCTGCGATTGAGGACGCCATCGACAAAGAATGTCAAAAAGACCAGGCCTTTCGCGATGCTTACATACGTGAGCAAAATCGCATAAGCAACGGAGAGGACGAGAGCATTTTCATCAAAAACCTTGAAAACGTTCAAGGTGACGAGCGAGACATAATAATTTTCAGCACGGGCTATGCTAGGAATGAATTCGGAAGAGTTGTCGCTCACTTTGGTCCGCTTTCAGTTGAGGGAGGCGAAAACCGATTGAACGTGGCGATAACTCGTGCCAAAGAAAAGATCTATGTGGTGACAAGTATTGAGCCGGAAGAGCTGCAAGTTGAAGGCACAAAAAATGCCGGACCAAAGATATTCAAAAAATACCTTCAATATGTCCGCGCCGTTTCGGCAGGCAAGAAAAAAGAGGTTGGATACATTTTGGATTCCTTTAAGCCGGTGCTTGAAAAGAAAGCTGAAATCAATCTAAATCAGTTTGAAGGCGAAATCAAGGCCGAACTTGAAAAGCTTGGCTATGAGGTTGAAACCAATCTTGGAAACACCAACTACAAACTTTCACTTGCAATCTATGACAAAAAGCTAGACAGATATTTGCTTGGCATTGAATGCGACTATGCGGCATATCAAAGCAGTGATTCGGTGCTGGAAAGAGATGTCTATCGAAACAAATTTTTGCAATCTCGTGGTTGGAAAATTTTGAGAGTTTGGAGCAGAGACTGGTGGCTCAACAAAAACAAGGTTGTCTCAAACATCGTCAAACAAATTGAGGCCAGCAGAAAAAAGTTTAAAGAAGCTTAAAAATTAACAAAAAAATGCACAAAAAAGTGCATTTTTTTGTTGTTTAATTGCAATTATTAAAACCATTGCGTTTAATTTATTTTTTTCATTTTCAAAAGCGATAAAATGGCTTGCACTTTTGGCCTTCTTGTGCTAGAATTAAAACAGCTTTTTTGGAGACGTATCGAAGTGGTCGCAACGAGCTTGACTCGAAATCAAGTTGTCGGTTAAATCCGGCACGTGGGTTCGAATCCCACCGTCTCCGCCAAAAATTGTCGTTTGAACTCAAACGGCAATTTTTTTAGTTTACGCAAGGACGCTTCGTCCTTATTCTCATCGTCTGAGATTTCTGTTTTGTTGGATTTAGAAGACCCATATTATGTTGCAAATGAACTTCAAAAAAATAGTGTGTGACATTAAAAATATTTCCTTTAATAAGAAGTGGACAGAAGGCTAACAAGAGAGACAAAGAAACTTTAACGAAATTAAAAAGCTAAAATGGTCAAAATCCGTGACACATTTTTATACAAGCGGTTTATTACAGCCGTTTTTTTGATGAAAACATAAGGGGAAGGGAGGGGAAAGAGAGATTTTTGCGTGGACGGAGATTTGCTTATGTTTAATATCCTATCAAAACTAGCTGCGGGCTGGAGCAGTTACACGTGGACGGGCAATTATACCTGGCTAAACGATTTGTTTTCTGTCCTTGAACAATTATGGCTGTCGCTGGATCAATGCCTAATAATTATAAAAAAATAACCATAAACGGTTATCTTCTTTGTTATTTTATTGTTTAATAGGGAAAATTTGTGCGCAAAAAAGCGACCATTGTAGGTCGCTTCCTATTTTATTGAGCGGGTGAAGGTGAAATTACTTGTCCTGGACTTGTTGGTGTGCCGATAAATGCTTGCAATATCAAAGGAAGAAGTTCATTGAAGAAAACAACAAGTAAAATCGTAACTGCAACTGCAATGATTGTTGTAATCAATCTCTTCTTTGCTTCGTCACGCTTGGATTGGTCCTCTGCACGGGCGAGATTGATGCCAAGCACAATGGCATAAACTGCACCTGCTGCGCCAACAACAGCCATTATTGCATACAACAATGGATAAAGCACAGTAAACAATTGTGGAAGCCAAGTATATTGTTTAGGCCATGAAATATCTTTCCAACCAGCCAACATCGAGATCAAATTCATCATAAGAAAACCTCCGTCCGCGCAAAAAAATCGTTCCTACCCCCTCTCTCCCTTATGTTTTAAGGAAGGAGCGGAGATGACTTTAAAGCGCTAATTAATTTTAATATTTGTAAAAAAGATTTTTCTATACCGAAATCTTTTTACATGACAATCTTAGCATAAAAAATTTTTAATACCAAATGATTTTACATAATTTTCAAAAAAAAATAAAAAAATTTTTTTTCTAATTTTTTAATAAAAAAGGCCCTTAAATTTAAGGGCATGAAAAATCAAGAAAAAAAATTGTTTGAAAAAAGTGGATTTTACAATTTTAATTGCAATTTTTCTATATTTTTTAAAATAATCTTCCGCTGCATTGGGCAGGGCAGGTGTTTGCACAGCCCCAAAAATTGTTTCCATTCGAAAGCGCCAAAAGCAGCAGCAACAGAAAGTTGGTGTTTGTGTTTAAATTTGTGTCAGTGGCGTTTGCAAAAATAGACAACAAAAGAACCAGCAAAATGTCTTGTGAATTCATAAAATCCTCCTTTCAACATTTTTTAATCTTAAAGTGCAAAAAAAGTCAAAATCCTGTTTTGCCAAGTTTCTTTTGTAAAGGATAATAATTGTTGTTACGGTTGTTATATATGAAAAAGCTTGCTTGTTTGACACAATTTAAGGAGAGTTTATGGAAAAGTTTTTGATGCTTTCAGAGCGCAGAAAAAATGAGTTGCTGTCATTTTTGCCCACCGAATCCGAGCTTTCACGGCTTGCGGACTACTTTCAAAATTTTTCTGATTCCACAAGATTGAAGATCATCTCGTGTCTCTCGCTTTGCGACATGTGCGTGGGAGATATTTCCACTTTGCTTGGGATAAATCAAACCACGGTTTCTCATCAGCTTAAAATATTAAAAGATCAGGGGCTTGTCGCCTATCGTAGAGACGGCAAGATTTTGCTTTACAGTTTGATTGAAAGATCTGTAAATGATGTTATGATGTATGCAGTGGAATATCTGTGAAGGATTGACTTTTGTAAAATTATCTGCTAGAATTTAGGACATGAAAAAGCAAGACATAGAACTGATTTTGCCAAAGGGCTTTTCTGCATTGGAAGAAAGATACGAGCTTTCCAACGACCAGAATTTGCAATTCCACGAAAACGTGCTTTCACCAAGTGGAGCTGTCATCTCGGTTTTTGAAGCCAAAGAGGATATGCAAACCTATGACAAAATGATAAGAGACTACGCAAATGTCACCGAAAATTTGCAAATGAAAAAAAAGTTTTCCATCAAAATCGGTGAAAAACAATGCTACATATATATAATAGGAAAGGCCGACTTTCTTGCACAGGGCTTCATAGAGGTGAGGGGCAAACTTTTCAGCTTTGTCACATCGCTGCAAAATTTGGGCAAAAATTATGCCGAAACCAAGGCGGCCAATCCGTCGTTTGCCGATCTGGTTGAACTTATGAGGACAGTGAAATGAAAAAACTTCTTTTACATAGTTGCTGCGGGCCCTGTTCCACTCATGTGATTAAAGTGCTTTCAGATTCTTACGATTTGACAATTTTCTACTTTAATCCAAACATTTATCCGGCAGCTGAATATCAAAAACGCTTGGGAGAGCAACTCAAATATGCTAAACTGAAAGGCATAGAGGTTTTGGAAGGCAAGTATGACGAAGAAGCGTTTTTAAAGCTTGTTAAAGGGCTGGAAGATGTGCCAGAGGGCGGTGCGAGATGCCGAAAATGTTTCGAAATGCGCCTTGCTGAAACCGCAAAGGTGGCAAAGCAAAAAGGGTTCGACCTTTTTGCCACAACGCTTTCAGTGAGCCCTCACAAAAACACGGTTGTGATAAACAGCGTGGGAGAGGAAATTGCCGCTCGCGAAAACATAGAGTTTTTGCCAGAAAATTTCAAAAAGAAAGATGGCTATCTTGACAGCATTCGTCTGTCAAAAGAGTATGGCCTTTACAGGCAAGATTATTGTGGCTGCCGTTTTTCAAAAAAGGAAAGAGATGCTAGGGTTTCAAAGTAGAAAAGCCAAACGCGGAGAAGAGTACATCGAAAGGAGTGTGAAAAAATACCCCAAGATTTTGTTTTGGAGTTTTCTCATTTACTTTTTGCTGTTCGCTGGTTATATGGGGTGGTATTTTTACTTTATCAACACCTTCACACTTTGCAAAGTTGAAGGCATCAGCATGCAAAACACTTTAAATCCTTATATCACCAGTGCAGATGACTGCGATGATTGGTTCTATCTTTACAATGACAAAAAGCCCGAGCTTTTTGACATCGTTGTGGTCACTGACATCGAACTCAATGAGCAAGGTGAGGAACAGGAAGTTTCTCTTGTCAAGCGAGTTATTGCGCTTGAAGGCGATCTTGTCACGATCAAGCGTGCAACTGGTGAGGGAGAAGATGGCTACTTTCACGTGTATGCGCAGCGCGTCGGTGAAAATTATCCCACCATGTTGCAAGAGGATTATGTAAAAAGCTACTATGAGTGGACCTATGGCGGTTCGTTTTCACAAGTTTATGAAGACACCACAGGCGAGAGTGTTGTGGAATATGAATACAGATTTCATCAAACTTTCATAAACAATAATGAAGAAAACACCATCAAAATCGATGATACCTGGTATTATCGAGTTCCAGAGGGGTGCGTGTTCTATTTGGGAGACAATCGCGCTCGTTCATCTGATTCGCGTGTGCGTGGCGTGGGCAGCCTTGACGATGTGCAAGGCGTTGCTGAAATCATCTTACACAATGCCGAAGATGCATCTGAAGCCCAGCGTTTTGGCATAAAATTTGTTTCAATCGCCGGTTATTACTGGGAAAAAGTGGAAAATGCCTTTGCCAGATAGCAATATCGCCACAAAATGTGGCGATTTTTGTTTTGGCGGTTTAAAAATGCTTGCAAATGGCGAAAATCGTTTTGTTTAAAAGGGTTTTTATGCTAAACTTTTTTTAGCATAAAGATGCTAAAATAAATAAAGGGAGAAACATTATGAACAAATCTGAATTTATCAAAGCTTTTGCTGAAAAGGCAAATTTCACACAGAAAGATGCTGGAATTGCTTTTGAAGCTATGGTGGCAACCATTGTTGACACACTTAAAAAGGGAGACAAAATTGCAATCGCTGGTTTCGGAACTTATGAAGTTAAAAAGAAACCTGCAAGAGTTGGCATCAATCCAATGACCAAACAAAAAGTTAAAATCGCAGCAACAAACGCTCCAGCTTTCAAATTCGGAAACAGTTTTAAAGCAATCTTCAACTAAAAAAAACCGCCTCGGCGGCTTTTTTTATGACTCAGGAAAGTCGATGACGACATAACCTTGTGGATATTGGCAAAGGGGGCAAGTTTTCCAAGCCTCCTTTTTTGTTTGCCGAAATCCGCAGTTGGAGCATTCAAACTGTTTGGGAACCGGCGATTTATATAAAGACTTTTTCTTGAACATCTCCGCGAGGAATGCCAGTTTTTGTGAGTGAACTCTCTCAACGTCTGCCACTTGCTGAAAGGTTTTTGCAATTTCTGGGAAACCTTCGTCCTTGGCAATCTTTGCAAAGGAAGGGTAGATGTTTTCAGCCTCCGACTCTTCAATGAGCGCGGCTGAACTGAGTGAAGTTTTGAGTTCTGATTGTTTGAACGGAAATCCAGCCTCGATGTTGACATTGCCGTTTGTGGCTTGCAAATTGTCGATGAGGTGCTGATAAAACATTTTGGCATGCGCCATCTCATTTTTGGCCAGCATTTTTAATATGGTTGAAATGTAGTTCATCTGGTTTTGTTTGGCGTCTTTTGCAATGAATTGATATCTTGCTCCGTCCTGACATTCTGCGGCAAAAGCCCTGGCAAGGTTTTGCTTTGTTTTGCTTTCTTGAAAATCCATTGTTTTCCTCCTCGGCTAAGTTATAGACAAATTTTTGCCCTTTCAAACATTTGCTTTTTTTATATAAAACATGTTAAACTTTAATCACAAGGGGGCAAATATGGAAGATACTGAATATCCAATTGTCAAACATCATTACGATATGCTCAGAGACGATGTTTCGAAAGTGATAAAAAAGCTTGATCGCGAGCTTGCGTTTTATCGCTTTTATTTCGACAGCCGTGTCAAGGGTGTGGAAACCATCTATGACACTCCAACCGATTTGCTTTCCAGTGCAGGCATAGTGCTCAGCAAACAGTTTGAAAATGGCAAATCCTATTTCAAAGTCAGAAAAATTTCATATTTGCCAACCGAACTGAGAAAGCCAAGCTCCAAATTTTATTTGGCCGAGTGCAGCGGAAAAGAAACTCCGAAGGACTATCCAATTCAAATTGCCTCAGCCATCAACAACGCATTTTCAAACGTTTTCACAATCGACCTTGTTGAAGTTGTAAAACAGACGATTCCAAGATATGAAATCAAGGTTAAGGGAGAGCTTTACACTTTGACAAGTGGAACGGGAATGAAAGGTTCCATCATGTTTGAAAACGCCACTTACAAAGATTTTTCAACTGGCAGAAAGGTGAAAAAGAAGGGCGCGACAGTGGCACTTCCAAGTGATCCAACCTTCAAGAAAGAGGTTGAAGAGGTGCTCGACGCCATCGAACGCAAATGTAAAGAGCTTTTTCCATACAACGAAAGCAGATTTGAAATTGCACAAAGGGTGCTCAGGCCAAAAAAACAAACAGGTCCGAAACTCAGCCGCAAAGAGATGAAGGAAAAATTGAAAAATCAAAACGAGCAAGATCAAAACGAAGCTTAGGCTTCGTTTTTTTAAAGGTTGTCCTGTTTTTGCAGGCTGTCGCATATATTTAAAATTGTGAAAAACAGATCTGGCAGAAACGCACTTCCATTTCAAAACAAGCTTTGCTATGGCATCGGAGGGCTTGGTTACAACTCGCTTTCCCAAACCATGGGTTCTTTTTTGATGTTTTTCTGCACCTCTATTATGGGGCTTTCAGGCACACTGGTTGGGCTTGCCATTGGCATTGCGTCTCTGTGGGACGGCGTCAGTGATCCGCTGGTTGGGCATCTTTCTGACAAAGCCAAAGTCGGCTTTTTTGGCAAACGGCTGAAATTTATGCTGCTTGCAGTTTTTTGCATTGCATTTTGCAATCTGGCCCTTTGGAGCATGCCTCAGACCAGCCAATTTGGAATGTTTGTTTGGCTGCTCTTGTTTTTGCTGCTGCTGGAAACAGCAAACACCTTTTGGTCAACTCCGTTTTCAGCGCTTGCCCTTGACATAGCGCCTGATTACAATGAGCAATCAAAAATTCAATCTTACAAAACCTTTTTTAATGTGATAGGCATGATCTTGCCAAGCCTTTTGATGTTTTGGATCATGCCATCACTGACTTTGGGAACAGATGCGGCGGAGGCCAGTCAAGGAGGATTTATAAAAATTGCCTTGTTGAATGGTGCACTTGTCATAGTTTTTGGATTGATTGCCATTTTTGGAAATTTGAAAAGGGTGCGAAGATTTGTTGAATATGGAAATCCTCCGTCAAAAGAAAAGCACGCCATCAAAAACCTCATGCTGGGGTATTTCGACGTGTTTAAAAAATCCAGCTTTGCTTGTTTGATTTTGGGTTATTCAATAGCGCAAATTGCCTCTTCATTTTTGACCTCGGTCGGCATGCACCTTTTCACTTATTGTTATCACTTTTCCACGGCAAAAATTTCGCTGCTTTTGATCGTTTTGTTTGGCGGCGCCATCATATCGCAACCTGTTTGGGTGGGGCTTGCCAAAAGAATAGACAAAAAAGGCGCGCTGATTTCTGCACTTTCCTTGCTGTTGTTAGGAATTGGACTCACGCTTATTTCTTTTCTTTTTAGGCAATATGTGCCAGTTGACACACTGTTCATATTTGTGATTGTTTGCATCTTTATTTGCGGCTTTGGATTGGGTGCAATGTATTCACTTCCAATTTCTATGTACGCTGACGTGGTCACGTTGGAGCAATACAAAAGCGGAGTCAACAGGTCGGGAGCTTATCTTGGATATTATTCTTTCACTTACAATCTTTCAAACTCCATTTCCATGTTGTTTATAGGCATTTTGCTTGATGCCATAAAATTCGACTCCTCGCAACCCGTGCAGGCTTTAAGCGTGCAAACCGGCCTTGGAACCATCGTCTTTTGTGGTTGCTCAATCGCATTAGCAATCGCCATTGCTATATTTTCAAGATACAAGGTCAAAAGGGCAGATGTTTTAAAAGCACAGTTGAAACTTGGCAAAACTTCCAAGGGCGCGCAAGAAAATCCCGAGAGCTAGCCTCGGGATTTTTCGCCGCTTTTGCGGCGAAGGTGGGCTTCAATGCCCACCTTGCGCGCCCGGTCATTACAGCATGAATTTTTTCACTTTCTCCGGCCACACTAAAAGTGGAGGAAAAAATGAAAACAAAATTGCTGTCTATTATCGCGCTTGGCCTGTCTGTCAGTCTGTTAATGACAGGTTGTGGCAAAACACTTACATATGGAATTCTTGAAAGAGATTCGGCGCTGACCGGAGGAAATTTAAGTTTTGTTTATGATGAAAACACCCACACTGCAACTTTCGGTAGCGAAGGTGAGGTGGTCGCTTATTATCCTGCCGAGCCGGAACTTGGAAGGTCAGCAGGCAACAGAATTGGAGTGAAGATCTATGCTCCAAGCGAAGTTACAGATTATTCGAAAGCCAAATTATATTTTGAGGGAAGCGAATATGTCGGTGGTTCGTTTATGACCATGGTGTATGACCAGGTGCAAAATTATTTTGTGCTCACTCCGATTGTCAGCGAAGACCATCGCGAGCTTAAAGTTTATGTCACTTGGCTGCAAGATTTCGAGCAGCAAACCTACACCATCAAAATTGCAGATGGCACAAAATTTGCCTCAGCCTAGTCAAATCAGTTTTTTAAATTCTGAAAGTGTGATATAATCTCTTTCATGAAAAGAGAAGAAGTTAAAATTGAAGACGAGCCTTCCAATGCAAAAGCAGCGGTGGCTGAGAAGAAAGAACACAAAAAGTTTGACAAAAACGAGTTTTTTAGAGTGTTGAAATTTGTGGGCTTTTCAATTTCTGCGGGAGTCATACAGCTTGGCTCTTTTGAAATCTTGTATCATGCAATCAATTGGAACAACTGGTGGGCATGCTATCTGATTTCGATAATACTGTCTGTGATTTGGAATTTCACATTCAACAGAAAGTTCACCTTTCAGTCGGCAAACAACATTTACATAGCTATGGGCTGGACGCTATTGTATTATGCCGCATTTATTCCAATTTCTGTGTTTGGCGGCGATGCACTTGAAAGCATTGGCTGGCATGGAACTCTTGTGACTGTGCTTATGATGCTGTTAAATTTTGTGACCGAATTTTTGTGGCAAAGATTGTTTGTGTTCCGCAAGTCCATAAATTCCAAGCCGCTTGCAAAAACAGTTCACATGCATTTGCAAAGCCAGCCGTTTGAAAGCATCGCAAGTGGCAAAAAGACGGTTGAAATGCGACTTTTTGATGACAAACGCAAAGATTTGCATGTTGGAGACAAAATAATTTTCACAAAAGATGGTGAAGAAAATCAAAAACTCAAAGTGAAAATAACAAAGCTGAACAAGTTTGCTTCCTTCACAGAGTTGTATGATGCCTATGAAGACAAAAGCGTTTTAGGATATGGCCCAGATGACAAGGCAGATCCAAAAGATATGGAAAAGTATTACACAGATCAGCAACAAGAAAATGGAGTGCTTGCAATTGAATTTGAATTAAAAAAATAATCCGCAAAAATGCGGACTATTTTTTTGTATGCTGCACTTTTTTGTGTAAAAATTAAAAATATTTTTTCGCTTGTCAATAATTTTGAAAAAAATAGATTTTTTTATTTGAAAAATCATTTTTTTACAATTGCTTGATATGTTATAATTTTTTCAAATAGGAGAGGTTTATGGAAACAACTGTGACAGCCCAAGAAGAGGTGGCAAAAAAGCCAAAGAAGAAAATCGATTGGTGGAAGGTTTTGGAGTTTAGCCTGCCAGCCTTGATTGCACTGGGCATTTTCTTTTTTGCGATGATAATAAAGGGCGTCTATCCTTTTGGTGACAATCATATAGGATATATCGATTACGACGATGGGCTGGTTCCGGCTTACACCTATCTGTGGGACGTGCTGCATGGAAATGCCAACGTTTTTGTGGATTGGAATTTGGGCGCTGGTGGCAGTTTTGTGACCTCGGCGATTACAAACAGTTTTCTTTCTCCAATAAGCTGGTTGATTGCAATCTTCCCGCGTTCTGGCATCATGTATGGCATCGCATTTTTGGTTGTGATCAAACTCATGCTGATGGCGACCACAGCCTACATCTGCTTTAAGAAATATTTTCCAAACATCAGCAAGTGGTTGCTTTTGCTGTTTTGTTTGACCTGGACTTTCTCGGGCTGGACTCTTGTGCATTTCACCAACATTGGCTGGCTGGACATTATGATTTTGCTGCCACTTTTATTGATATCAATGAAAAAATTGGTTTCAACTGGCAAGATATTTTGGACTGTCATCATTCTTTCTTACATGCTGATGCTTTCTTATTACATCACTTACATGGTTTTGGTTGGTGTTGTGGTGATCGCAACGCTTTATGTTTGCCTTTTGGCCAAGGATAAAAAACGCACAGCTTCCAGTTTGTTTTGGGCGATCATCATAAGCATCTTGATCAGCGCGGTGGCCTTCATTCCTTCATGTTTGACTTCGCTGCAAGCACACAGATTTGGGTCAGCAGAGGAGAGTGGAATAGGCAGCCTTTTTGAAAACTTTTTCACAAAACTTTCTGTAATAATAATGTTTGCACTTCCAGTGGTCTTTTTTGTAAGACTTTTGTGCACATATAAAAAAGACAAAAAAACCGTGCTGTTTTTTATGCTGGCTTTCATCATCTGTTCGATTGGTTTGATCATTGAACCGATCAATGAAATGTGGCACACCGGCAGTTATTACAGTTTCCCTTTCAGATACAGCTTTGTGATAATTTTGCTTATGATCTTTGGTTCGCTTTATTACATCAACAAATACATCTCTTCGCCGCAGGAAGAGCTTTCCACAGAGAACGCAGAAAAACCTGAAAAAAAGCAAAAAGTTGGTTGGGTTTGGGCACTTCTGCCACCTGTGATGGGCGCTGCAATCATTGCGACCATCTTAGGCGGCCTCATGGCAACGCTGTTTATTCCTTACAGGCCGATGAGCATTAGACAAGCGATTTTGTGGATTGTGATTTTTGCGGCGACATATGGGACGATAGAATTGCTGCTTCGATTGAAATCTGAAAAACTCAAACTTGGCAAAATGGCAGGTGGCGCGATAATCTTTGCTCTTTGCATAGCTCAAATTTTTGCGCTGACAGTTGGGTTTGTGGGAGTGCCAGACAGCAACATTGAAAGAATCACCAATGCCGAGCAGATTGACACTTCGATTTTGGAAGATGGTTATAAGCTTAAAGATCGCGAGGCACTTTACAATCACAATTTTGGATATATAACTTCCTATCCAACTCTCTCCACTTGGATTCATATTTCCAGTGAGCAGCAGTTTCAGGCATATAACATGCTGGGATATAATTCAAGCTCGACCATTTTGTTCTCCTCAGGTGGAACCATGATGACCGATGTGCTGCTTGGCAACAAATATGTGCTTTCAAGAGAGGAGTTGAATGCAAGCTATTACACTCTTCTTGACACCTTCAATTTTGTCGACGAGTCCAGCAAAGAGGAAGGGGAGATCAACCTCTACGAGCTCAACTTTGAAATACATCCAGCCTATGCTGTGAATTCCGACCTATCGCAAGTGCTTTCTGAATGGGAAACCTGGTTTGACGCGCAAAATCTGCTGTTTAAGGAGCTTTATGGCTCGCAAGAAAATGTCATCGAAACTTTTGATGCGTCAATCGTTATCACTCCTTTTGAGCTCACAGATGAGGAAATCGAACAAAATCCTGATGCAATTTCAAAGGGCTATGTGATTGAATTGCAGGTTCCGACTGACAAAAACATCTATCTCGCAAGCACAATTTCTTCTGGTTTAAACGCGACAATCAATGGCCTGGATCGCTCGATATATTATGGACTCACCGACCTTGGCTTTAACGAAACTGGAAGAATTGAAATTGTCGTGGAAGATTTGGAAGAAAATTTAACCGAACAAAACATTTTGGACGCCTTCTCATTTGGGGCTTTTGATGCCGAACTTTTCGCTTCGGAACATGCTGAGTTTGCAACCAACAACTCGATCGACCTGCAATTAAATGGAGACTCGATTCAACTGCAATATAACAACACAGAAGGTTACGCCTATGCTTTCGTGCCTTACACTTATCTAAACAATATGACTGGCACAAACAATGGTGAAAGCGTTGAAGTAAAGACGGCCTTTGAGGGCTTTATGTTTGTTCAACTTCAAGATGGCGAAAACCAAATCACCATCACTTACGAACCGCAGTATTTGAAAATCTGCCTTATTGTCACCTTGGTGGCGATTGCACTGTTTGTGATTTTCTCGGGGCTAAATTGGAAGTTTGATCTGGCAAGCAAAAAGTGGATTGTGTGGCCAGGTTTCATCGGAGCGTGTTTGATCTTAGGTGTTGTGGGAGTGCTGGTTTACATCAAGCCATTTTTCTATGATTTCTTCGTCAGACTGTTTTAACAAAAAAGCGATGCTATTTTGCATCGCTTTTGCAATTTAAAACCACCTTTATTGTGTCTTTTGGATTTTCAATCAAAAGTTTGAAAGCCTTTTTGTAGTCATCAAGAGGGAAGCGGTGGGTTATGAAGCCGTCAGTTATCAGTTGATGATTCAGCATCATCTCCTTGACCATTTCAAAAGTTTGTTTTGGCTTGCCATTGACAATTTCGAGGCCGTGTGAGTCGGCGCCTATGATTTGCAAGCCCTGCCACCAGATTGGAGTTTCGTCAAATTTGGTTTTGGTCATTTGGTAGCCGACTTTAACAAGGGTGCCCTGCGCTTTCAGCCATCTCAAAGTGTCGTTGAAAAGTGTGCCCTTGCCAACGCAATCAAAGATGACATCAAAGCCGCCCATTATCATGCGGTTTTTGCCTTTCCCATAAAGTTTGCCGTCGGTTGCTTTTGCCACAACGGCATATGGATCGCCAGAGAGAATTTCATCTGCGCCAAGTTTTTTTGCAAATTCGTGCTTGTTTGGATTGTTTTCCATGACATAAATTTTGCACTTAGGTTGCAAAAGTTTTGCAAACTGAATGACGTTGAGGCCAATCATTCCTGCACCAATCACCAAAACCTTGTCATCAGGATTTGGCACGTGTTTTAAAACCGCGTGCAGAGAAACCGCAAAGGGCTCAATCAACACCGCATCGTCATCGCTTAAACCATCCACTGACATCAGCTGACCTTCTGGTGCGATGTAGCTGTCGCCCATGCCGGCGCCTGCTGTGATTTCGAATTTTGCAGGCTCGCCATAGTTTTCGCAATCAGAGTAGTTGCCCATTTTGCACATAGGGCAAAATTCTTCTGGCAAAAATCCTTTAAGTTCGCAGCTTGCAAGATATTTTCTCATGCACACCCTGTCGCCAATTTTGAAGTTTTTGACTTTGCTGCCAACTTCCACCACTTCGCCAACCGTTTCATGACCAAGATAGGTGACGTCTGAACATGGCATTGGCAAAAACGCAGTGCTCGGCCCTTGTGCGCAACGATAAAAGGTCATGTCAGAGCCGCAAATTCCAGTTTGAATGTTTCTCACTCGCACCCAGTTTTCAGCCGGCAGTTTTGGGTCCGGGAGTTTTTTGTAGACCACAGGCGAAAGCTTGCTGTGATAGGCTTTTTTAGAAAATGCTGAAAGCACTTTGATGATCGCCACTTTTGAAATTTTTCCTTCAAATAAAATCGTTTTCATTTGCTTCTCCTTGCAAAAATTATAACATCTTTTGTCAAAATGTAAAAAAGATTTAACAAAGTGGAAAGGAAAACGATCTAGAATAATTCTTTGCTTTTTGAAGACAATAAAGTAAGGAGGGAAAAGAAATGATTATTGCAAATTACATCGCGTATGTTTTAGTTCTCATTGGCGGCCTCAATTGGGGGCTGGTTGGTATTTTCAATTTTGACCTCGTAAATTGGATGTGCGGAGGCAGAAATGCGGGCTCAATCATCATTTACGTGATCATCTTGCTTGCAACTATTTGGCTAATCATCTCGCCAATTCTTTCACGCGGAATGCTTGATCTCGGCTGCAAATATAGAAAAAGCATGCAAAATGACAAAAAAGACTAGCATTTAGCTAGTCTTTTTAATTAAAATACGTGATTTTGTAATAAGAAGTTTTTATCTCAAACCTTTCGCCTTGTGCGTCGATAATTTCAAGATTGCCATTTGAATGCACTTTAACTTGAACAAAATGTTCTGTGATTTCTGTTATGCTCCATAAAATATATTTGTTTTCAGAAGAAGAAAAATATTTGTAGCTTGTGTTTTCAGCAAAATTTAACGTTTTGTTTGTGCCCATATCAACGCGGCTGACGGGTTCTTTAATCTCAGCAGTTGAAGAGTCGTATTCGGATTGAGAGACTTCCAGCACTTCTGTGTCAAAAGCATAATATGAATCAAGGCTATTCATGTCGCCATTTTCATCTAGGTAACTGACAGTTGCGGCCGCGCTGAAACCTTCAACAAATTGTCCTATTTTTTCAACAGTTTCATTGCAGCCAAACATAAAGCAACAACAAAACAGAATTAGTGAAAAAGACATTACTGCAAAAACACTTTTTTTCATAATCACTCCTTAAATTATTTTAACATATTGTTTTGGCTTTTGCAATGAAAAAAATTATGATATATGTTTGATAAGCAAAATAAAATTTTATTAGAATATAAAAAAAGAAGTGTGTTATGAATTTTATAAAAAGAATGTTTGGCGCAAAAGCGCAATATATAATGATGGTGGATGACACGCGTGTAAGCAGCAAGAGACTGGGTGTGCAGTCGATCATCTTGGCAATTGTCGGTTTGTGTGTTGTGACTGTTGGCGTTGTGGCAGGCAGTTTGCTTGCCCATGAGCTTTCGCTTGCTGCATCGGCGGAGGAATACAGTTTTCCAATATTCACTTTCATCGGTGTGATTTTGTGTTATTGCATAGCGTTGGCAGCCTTTTTGAGTTGCTCGCTCAGCAAAAACGAAGCTGTTACGCTTCGTTAATCTTTTTGGTAGCCTCAAGGGGAGCCATACCCTAAAAATGATAAATCATTTTCAGGGAACCCACGAACCCAAGGGTTCGACTCCTTTGCTGCTTAAAGTTATAAAAAAAACGAAGACTTTACTTCGCTTTATTTTTTGGTAGCCTCAAGGGGAGTCGAACCCCTCACTCCGCCGTGAAAGGGCGATGTCTTAACCGATTGACCATGAGGCCACATGACTTGCGGACGAAAACGATTATAATCGAAAACACGCAGCAAAGTCAAGTGTTTTGGATAAAAAAGTCATTTTGTTTTATTTTTTGCCATATCTATTGCGTGCAAAAGTGACAACATACACCTTGTCTGCCACCTTTTTCAAGGTTTTTGCGCATTCGTTTGCGGTTGCACCAGTGGTCATCACATCATCAACCAGCAAAATCTTTTTATGTAAAAGCTTCACTTTGTCTTTGATTTTAAATGCGTTTTGCAAATTTTTCTGCCTGTCAGAAAATCCAAGTTCTTTTTGATGCTTGGTTTCTTTTTCCTTTACAAAACTGGTGGTGTCCACCGGCAACTTGAAAATTTTGCCAAGCTCCTTTGCCAACAGTTCAGCCTGATTGAATGAACGTTTGTTGAAAGATTTTTGAGAAAGCGGTGTGGGAACGATCAAGTCAAAATCAAAATTTTCTGCATAGAGTCTCTCTGCCATCAAGGCTGCCATTTGAGGGGCCAGATATTTTGCGTTGTCGTTTTTTAGTTTTAAAACCAAGGCCTTGACGCTGCCCTCGTAAGAAAAGGGTGAAACGGCCTTGTCAAAGCTTTTGTGATGAGATTTGCAGTTGTCGCACACTTCGCTGTCGCCACAAACGACATCGTCACAAATTTTGCAGCGCTTGCCAAGGTTGAAAGGAAGCGATTCTGCACAATTTTGGCAATAACAAATTTTGGGAGACGAAACATCTCTTCCACAAAACATACATGTCAAGTTTGAAGGAAAAAAGAATTCTAAAATCGCATTCCAGCACTTTTTTATGATGTTCACTAGCGGCTCCTTTCCACATTTTCTAGTTGCGGCATCAGCTCAGCACAAACCTTTTCAAGATTTCCCTTTATGCGCAATTTTGGATTTTGCCTGAAAGGGAAGGAGACAAAATCTTTGTCGATCGAAATCAAAGTGTAGCCACGAAAGGCTTTTTTGATCAGGTTATATGGCAAATCGGTTGCAAGGCTGGTTCCCATCACGATCATGGTGTCAGCGTTTTGGCAAGCTTGCCAGGCCTCTTCTGCACAAGGGATAGCTTCATTATACAGCACAACATCGGGTCTGACTATGCCGTTGCAACCTGGTTCATCACAATGAAACAGCGCTTTTTGTTTGACTTGGTCCAATGTGAATGTTTTTTGACAATCCGTGCAGTGCCAGTTTTGAATTGTTCCATGCAGTTCAATCACATCTTTGCTGCCAGCTTTTTGATGCAAGCCATCAATATTTTGGGTGATCACCGTCACATTTTTGCCAAAAGATTCCAGCTTTTTAATAAATTTGTGGCAAACGTTTGGCTCGCGGGGGCTGGAAAAATAGTGCATGACAAAATCGTAAAAAACCTTGGGATTGCTTTCGAAAAACTCGTGAGACAAAATTTCTATGGGTTTGAAGCCTTCAAAAGTTAAGTTGGAATCATACAAGCTTTTAAAATCAGTCAAGCCGCTTGCGGTTGAAACTCCCGCGCCGGTTAAAACCACGATGTCCTCGGCCATATTCAAGCATTTTAAAAAACTTTCAATATCACTTTTTTGCATAAAACACCTCTATTAAATCAAAAATTTCAGCGGTATGCTTGGGTCCAAATTGCCTTTAAACACAGGTTCAGCCTGTTTTTTTGTGGCAGTTTGTGGGATAGTGTTATAGTGGGTTGGAATCACAAGCTTAGGCCTAATGAGGTTTGTCAAAAGTGCAGCCTCTTTTGCGTCCATGGTGTAGGTTCCTCCAATCGGGACCAGCAAAACATCGGTTTTGATGGTTTTGAGCTCGTCCGTTGCGTCAGTGTCGCCACAAATTGTGTAAGTCACTCCGCGAATTGTCACTTTGAATCCAACAAAGCCAAATTCCTTAAAATGGTGGTGGCCAAAATTATATGCAGGGAAGGTTTCAAACTCGACGTCAAAAACTCGCCCTGTTTGATTTGGGGTTAAGCAATTATTTTGTTTTTGTAAGGCAGCTTCTCTTTACAAGGGGTTGAACAAACGATCACCGTGTCTGGGGATATGATGTTGTCTATAGATTCAAGGTCAAGGTGATCAAAGTGTGGGTGAGTAATGAAGATGATTTTTGCAGGTTGTTGTCTGCGCTCAATTTTGAATGGGTCAAAGTAGATGTCTCCATCTATACAAATTGAGCTGTGGCAGTTGATTTTGATGTTTTCGCCAAGTTTCATATTTTCTCCTTATAACAAAAAAAAGGTGAAGCCACCTTTTTTTTCTTGCCTTCAATTTTAAATATTTAAAAGGCGCATAATTCTTCCGCTTACGATCATCAAAACAAGGTCGATCAGCCAAACGATGTTGAAGCCGAAGAAGATTCTGAGAATGCCTGCAACAATTTTGCCTTCTTTAAACCTTGTGATAAAACCTAAAAGCCAAGCGGTGACAGGAATGATGGCCAGAATGATGCTGACGATTCTGCCCATTCCAAAATAGTCTTTTCTTGCTTTTGTTTTAGCCATGGCACTTTTCCTCCTTGTTTTAATTATAGCACCTTTTTAAAAAACGACCAAGCAAATTGAGTTTTGTTTTTTAATTGCTTGTTTTTTTATCAAATAAGTTTTAAAATGATAATCTAAGAATGTATAGGAGGAGGGAAATATGCAACAAAAGAAGATTTTGATCGCAACATCTAATGCCGGCAAAATTGCCATATACTCGCAAGTGCTGGACGAATTGGGCCTTGAATATGTCACTTTGCGAGATATGCATTTAGATGTTCAGGTGGAGGAGACCGGCGCAACCGAACTTGAAAATGCGCTTTTAAAGGCCAAAGCCTATCATGAAGCCACTGGTTTGCCGGTGATCGCAAACGATAGCGGGCTGTTGATCGAAAGATTAAAGCCAGAAGATCAACCGGGAGTGTTCGTGCATAGATATGGCGGAAACGAGCTTTCCGACGAAGAAACTATCAAGATTTTTTCTAAAAAGCTTGAAGAGGTTGGTGGCGAAAGTGATTCTTATTTCAAAATTGCGCTTGTCACTTGCGATTTTGATGGCAAGTATCACACAGCTGAATTCAGAAGCTATCGTTATATGGTTGCCAAGCCAAGCAAGACGGTTATAAAGGGCTTGCCATTGCGATCGCTCGATTACAGCAAGGAAAAGCAAAAATATTGGAGCGAGATGACAATAGAAGAGGCCAACAAACTCGAAGGCAAATGTATCCAGGACCAAAAAGAGTTTATAAAAAAGTGCTTTAAAAAGTAAAAGGAGAGGCCTATGAAAAAGTTAGAATTTTTCAGATGCAATGTATGCGGAAACATCTGTGTCAAACTTCACGATTCCGGCGTTCCTGTTTTTTGCTGCGGGGCTCCAATGCAAAAGATCGAGCCAAACACTGTTGATGCCGCCAGTGAGAAACATAAACCGGTTGTCAAAATTGAAGGCGGAAGGGTTGATGTTCAAGTGGGAAGTGTGCTTCACCCTATGAGTGAAGAACATTACATAACAATGATTGTTTTGGAAACAAACAATGGCTTTTCAGTCAAGTATTTAGCTCCAACTGACGCCCCACAGGCAAGCTTCATGCTTTTAGGGGGCGAAAGCGTGAAAAGCGTGTATGCTTACTGCAACTTGCATGGATTGTGGAAATGAAAATCAACCGCTTTAAAAATGTTGATGACATAAAAATCGATTTTGAAAAATTTCCTGGTGAAAGCAAAATACTTTTTGTCACGGGATTGTCTGGCAGCGGAAAGAGTTGGACGGCGAGAGAACTTGCCGAAAGTTGCGGCGCCAGCATTTTTCAACCGGAATGGCTGATTCACTCCAAACATGTTTCGCAAGAGTTTAAGCCGTTGTTGGACGAGTTTTTGAGGGCAAATCCAGAAATAGTGCCATATGTTGAAAACAAATGGAATGATGTCAAAAATGAAGATGAGCACGAACTTTTAAAAAAATACATCAACATGTTTTTGCAATCATTTTTAGATTCATGTGACAAAAGCCGAACCTATATTGTTGAAGGGTTGCAAATTTTTACCCTCATCGATTTTGAAGTAGTAAAAAATTTTCCAATCATAGTGAAAGGCACATCAAGCTTTCAATCGTTAAGAAATCGACTTAAAAGAGATTTGCCAAAGCATAAAAACAAAACACATTACTTTTTTAAGGTTTTGAAACAAAGTCGTCTTTATCAATTTAAACATCGAAAAAAGTTAAATAATTTCTTAAAAAAGCTGAAAGACCAACTATTATAAAAACAGTTGGTCTTTATTTTCCTAGCGTATAAGAACAAGGATATAAATATTTTTATAAAAATGATAATTTTTTTTACATTACTTTATTAATTTAATGTGCTATAATAATATAAAGGGGGAAAATATTATGCCTCAGTATATAAAAACCAAATCTGATTTACAAAAATTTTTAAATGTTGAATTAAAAATAATATCAAGGTATACGAATTTAAAATTATTAAAATGGTTTCCTATTATTATTTACGAAGACCAAATCAAATATAGATTCATTAAAACACTTCGCAAGGCTGAGTACTTCACAAATTCAAACAAAAAGCTGCGGGGGTTTTTTTACAGATTAAAATTTTTTCATTTACAAACTAAATATTGTTTAAATATACCGATGAATTGTTGTGATATCGGATTAAATATTGTTCATGTGGGCCCAATAATTATAAATGACAATTGTTTAATTGGCAAAAATTTCAAAGTTAATGTCGGTGTAAACATTGGTAATAATGAATTTAAAAGCCATAATAAATGTCCTACAATTGGGGATAATGTGTTTATAGGGCCTGGTGCTAAGCTGTTTGGAGACATAATAATTGCAAACGGGTGTCGGATAGGAGCTAATGCGGTTGTAAATAAATCTCATTTAATAGAAAATTCAACAATTGTTGGTGTGCCTGCAATTCAAAAAAATATTTTTTACAAAGGAAATGAAGATGAAAAATAAGATATTAATAGTAGGTATGGGGTATGTGGGACTTGCTAATGCCCTGATGTTGTCACAAAAAAATGATGTAATAATATTTGATATTGATAAAATGAAGGTTTACAACTTTAATAGGGGAGTTCTTCCGCTTGGCGAAGATATGTATGAAACTTTTTACAATAAATACCGAGATAATATTATTGCGATTTCAGACGAATCACAAGCATTGTCTAATAAATATGATTTTATTATTATTGCTTTGCCTACTGATTATGATCAAGATAAGAAGGCTTTTAATACTACATCAATAGAAGATTTGATTGTAAAAATTATCGACCACAACATCGATACATGTATCGTTTTTAAGTCCACATTACCTATTGGATTTACACGTTTGATTAAAGAAAAATTTCAATATGATCAAATATTGGTTTCACCAGAATTTTTAAGAGAAAACAAAGCTTTATCAGACTGTTTAAATCCCTCTAGGATAGTTGTTGGTGGAAATAAGATCTATGCAATGAAATATGTAAAAATGTTAAAAAATGTTAGTAAAATTGAGAAAGAAAAGGTTTTTATAATGAATGAGACCGAGTCAGAAGCTGTTAAATTATTCTCCAATGCATATCTCGCAACAAGGGTATGTTTTTTTAATGAATTGGATAATTTTTCTTTAATTCATAATTTAGATGCAAAAACAATCATATCTGGAGTTTGTTCAGATCCTAGAATAGGAGATCATTATAATAATCCATCTTTCGGTTTCGGCGGATATTGTTTGCCAAAAGACACCAAGCAGTTAGCAAACAATTATCCATATGCAGACAATTTGTTTTCCGCCGTATTAAACAATAATAATAAGAGAGCAGAAATCATTGCGCAAATTTTAAATCGTGATGATACTATAAAAACAATTGGTATTTACAAATTAGCAATGAAAAAGAGTTCGTATAACTGTAGAAATTCCGCTATTTTTAATATTATTAGCAAATTACAAAACAAAAATCTTATTGTATATGAACCATTAGATAAAACAAATTTTAATAATTTAAAAAGAATTGATGACTTATCGGTGTTTAAACAAATGTCTGATTTAATACTATGTAATAGATATGATGCATTGCTAGAAGATGTAAAATACAAGGTTTTTACAAGAGATGTTTTTAATGAAAATTAGTTCAGGGTGTGTAAATAACATAAATATTGACTTTTAAGCTATATTGTTGTATAATAACTACAGAGGTAGAGTCTATGTTGATTTTGAATATTGACAAATTGAATAAAAACTTTGGGTACGGCAGTCTTTTTACAGACCTATCTTTTTCGTTAAATGAAGGAGAAGTTCTATCAATAGTTGGTCCCAATGGTTCTGGTAAATCTACTCTTTTAAAAATCATTGCGGGATTGGAAAGGCCAGACTCTGGCAAAGTAAATATTAAGAAAGGCGCAAACGTGGCATATCTTGATCAAAAGAGCGCTATCATAAGTGACAATAGAACAGTTTATGAAATACTTTTAGACGTTTTTGATGATTTAAATAAAATTAATCAACAAATACAAGAATTTGAAGACAAACTTGCATCGACATCCCCAGATGATAGCAACTACAATAATATTCTTGAAAAATATTGCGCTCTTATGGAAAAGTTTTCAAACAATGGCGGATATGATATTGATGTGTCTATCAAAATGGTTGCAGACGGATTAGGTATATCTGAAGAAATGCTCTTACAAAATTATAACAGTTTAAGCGGAGGAGAAAAAACCCTTGTTCAACTTGCTAGTTGTTTATTAAAAAAACCTAACTTGTTACTTCTTGATGAACCAACTAATAACTTAGACATAAAAAAGATTGAATGGTTAGAAGATTTTATTAAGAGATATAAGGGGGCTATAATAACAATATCTCATGATAGATACTTTATTGATAGAACTTCATCTAAAATTTTAGAAATAGAGGCTGGAAAAAGTAAAATATTTTCAACAAACTATAGTGGCTATATAAAAGAGAAAGAGCGTGATTTTGAAAAAAATATGGCTCTTTATAAAGATCAGCAGGAACAGATTAAACACGATATAGAAATGTATAGATACTTTCTGAATCATAATTTTCCTGACAAAGCTAAATATTTTAGAGAAAAATATGAAAGAGAAATAAGAGAAGCTATTCCAAGGCCTAAAAAACCCAAAAAAATTGATTTTAATTTTGATTTGAATAGGAAATCTAGCAAAATAATAATTAAAACAGATAACTTAACAGTTACGAGCCCTCAAAATAAGCCAATATTACAAAATATAAATGTACAGATTTGTGCTAATGAAAGAATTGCTCTTCTTGGTGATAACGGAAGCGGAAAATCTACTTTTATTAAATCTGTATTAGGACAACAAACATTGCCTGTATATGGCCAAATAACTATAGGTCCAAGCGTGCAAATCGGTTACTTGCCACAAGTTATTCATTATAATAATGAAAATGATAGTGTTCTTAAAACATTCGAATTTCAGTGCGGATTAGGTGAAGAAAAAAGCAGATCTGTTTTGTTTAGATTCGGTTTTAATCAAGAAGATGTGAATAAACTAATAAAAAATCTATCTGGAGGAGAAAGAGTAAAATTTAAATTAGCCGAGCTTATTCAAAAAGGAGTAAATACTTTAATACTAGATGAGCCTACCAATCATATTGACATACCGACAAGAGAATCTTTAGAGGAAGCTTTATCTGATTTTAATGGAACATTAATATTTGTGTCGCATGATAGATATTTTATAGATAAATTTGCAAATAAAGTACTTGAGTTTAAAGATGGAAGCGTAAGGGCATATGATGGTGGCTATAAGTTTTATTTGTCCCAAAGAACAACAGATGCAGGACAATTGAAAAAAACAAAAAAAATAAATGTAAAAAACTATAACGAGGAAAGGGTTCTATAGAGTTATGAAACGTGTTTATATGTCCACATACATTAGCGGATTTCACAGTGTAATAGAACAAATTCTGAAACAAAAAATTGGCGACGTTCAAATAATTAATAATATGGACGGTGCCATAATATATAAAAGTAATATAAATATACAAAATTTACATTTGCCTTTTTTTAATAATTCATTTTTGGTGATAGGATATGATTCTTGTAATCCAAAATTAGATTTTAATAAGTCAATCCAAAATTTCATTTTTAATAACAAATTTTCATTAGATAATGCAACAGATTATATAAATTTCAAGAAGGACAAAACTTTTAAAATTCTTGGTATAGATAAAAATCAGCCCTCGTCATTAGATTATAAATTAGTTGAAAATATTGAAAAGAAAATACATCAATCATGCAGATTATCTGTTGCATTTAGAAAACATGATTTAGATTTTCTTTTTGTAAGAAGAACAGAGGGAATAATCTTATTTTTACTGAAAATAACATATAGTAGAACAACAGAAAAATTTTTAAATCAAGGAGAATTAAGGCCCGAACTTGCTTACATTCTTTCTTGGTTAGGCGATATTCAAAATCCAGATGTGGTTATGGATCCATTTTGCGGACATGGTGCAATTCCTAAAGCAATCGTTAAAAATTTTCATTACAACATGTTGTTTGCAAGTGATTTAGATAAAAGTATGATCGACAAGTTAAAGTTGGAATATAAAAACAATAAAAAAAATTTTTATATCAAACAAAGAGATGCAACAGATTTGTCATATTTTGAAAATAATTTTATAGATAAAATTATTACAGATCCCCCTTGGAATATATTTAACTCAAAGGATAATATAAATTATAAAATATTTTATGAGAAAGTTTTAAAAGAATTTTATCGCATTTTAAAACCAAATGGGACTTGTATTGTTTTGATGGGGAATGTTAAAGATTTTGAATATGCATTACATAAAGTTAAATTTATGCTCAAAGAACGATTCAATATTTTAGTTAATGGGAAAAAAGCTAATGTATATAAGTTAATTAAGACCTAATACATTAGCTTTTTAAACATTCTTTTATCATCTCGTATATAATTTCATTGATTTTGTTATCTGTCATCCTATTAAGCATTTGGGATAAAGTGCATAAGACTTGCGTTCTTCAATTATGTTTTAATTATTATAGAGCCAAATACAAAAGTTGCAATTTTTAATAAAGCCATATTTTTGTTAATATGATATACATTATGCATAGACTATTTCATATTATTCATCTTTCACAAAGTCTCTAATAATTGGTTGCTTACGAACACCTTCCCATTTAAATCGTGTTGGTCTTTTTGAACAATATTTACAAAATGGGATTGCGTGGGATAATTTATCAATTAGCTCCCAACCGTTATTTGTAGTTGTAAGCTCATAACAATCTCTTTTATTTACAATAAAATTGGTAGAAAATTTTTCATTTAATTTATAACATAAAAGGGGATAACAACATTTTGAAATAAGTCCATTGCGTACCATCCAGCAAAACTTGCCATAACAATTTCCATATCCGGAATTTTTAATAGACTTTTTATTATTTAAAGTTAAACAAGTGTGGAATTCTTTAATGATGTCTTCATTTGAATATTGTTTGTGTCCTTGTCCATAAAAATGCATAATTTTTTTATCGTTAAGATATTTTTCTATATTTGCGATATTTTTATATGTAGGTTCATAAACAGTTATGTTTACAACAATGTTATTATCCTTTAGTGAATTGCATGTTTTTTCATTCATGCTTGGTATCAGCAAACCATTTGAAACTAGGAAGATTTTTGATTTTGGGAATTTTTTTCTAACATAACAAATGTATCTATCTAGGTCGCTTGCAAGCAATGCTTCTCCGCCCATAAGTCTTATAATGGGAATATTATAATTTTTAGATAATAAATCGACATCTTTACAAAATTTTTCATAATCAGTTTCATTTTTTTCAAAAGTATTTGCAAAGTGTGTGCAGCCTTTACAGTTCAAATTACATAAATCTGTAACGTGCATTTCAACATATTTCATTATTGGCTTTTCTTGTAGATTGTATATTTGGATGCATTCTTCTGATATCATTTTTCCGTTGAAAAGATTTGTTGATTCTTTAATCATTATATAAATTTTGTTATATCCTTCTTTAAACAAATCATAATAGAACTCATTTTTATATGGCATATCATCTAATATTAATATTTCATCAAAAAGTTCTTTTTTTAACAATCTTGAACCAGCAATTTGATAAATTGGTAAGAGGTTGCCACTAGTTGATGATGACATGTTTGTTAATTTACATGTAATAGAATAGTATTTATCTTGATTTATTTTTTTTATTATAGAATCTGCAAAACTATTTTCGCCAATTACGGCAATCCTTGTTCCTTTGTTAAACATTTGCAACAATCCTCCTTCCATACAAATAATCTTCAATAGATTTACATATAATATCAATTCCATGCTTAAATTCTTCTTCTGTTGTACAAATTGATGGCATTAAGCATATTGCTTGACACATCTGGCTAACTATTAGTCCATTGTTCCTCAATCTTATATCAAAATCGGGAATATTTAAATCTGAATTTGTTTTAGGGTCAATTAATTCAATAGCTATCATCAAGCCAATTATTCTTATTTCTCCTATATATTCTTTATTTTTAAGATCTGAAAGAATATTTTTAAATACTTCTTCTTTTTGGTGAACAACATCTAATAGATTTTCATTTTTGATTATATTCAAAGTAACACTTCCACAAGTACAAGCTATAGGATGCCCACTATTCGTAAATCCATGTCTAAATTGACGATCTCTACGTTGCGATAAAAAAGTTTTGTAAATTTTTTCGGTTACTATGACACCTGCAAGTGGCTGAACTCCGTTTGAAATACCTTTACCGAACAAAATCATATCTGGATATATATTGTATTTCTGACATGCAAACATAAAACCAGTTCTGCCTGTTCCGCACGATATTTCATCGAAAATCACTATTATATTGTTTTTATGACATAAATCAACAACCCCTTGTAACCATTTATTATCTGGTATTATAATACCACCAACTCCCATTATGGGCTCTAATATCAAAGCGCAAATATTTTCGGCACCATAAAAATTTATTTGGTATTCAAGATCTTTTAGGCAAGCATAATGACATACACTTTTACTTAAACCCATTCGACATTTATAACAATATTGAGGATAAATTTTTAAAGTGTCTTTTAATAGTGGATCAAATGGTATTCTGTCCCAAGGATCCCCAGATGCACTCATGGCACCCAATGTAGAACCATGATAACTTTCATATAATGATATAACTCTTCTTTTATTACCTTTGTTCTTTGAATAAAAATGACCTCTTGCAAGTTTAATAGATGTTTCTACCGCTTCTGCTCCGCCAGATGTAAAAAATACATGTTTAAAATCATTTGGCAAATATCTCAGCAATTGATCTGCAAGTAGTTCTCCAGCTGAATGTTGAAATCTTATATTTGGGATATATTCAAATTGAGAAAGTTGTTTATTTATTTCTATTGCATATTCTTTTCTCCCATACCCTAAAATAGTATTCCAGGTTCCAGAATTTAAATCCAGGTACTCTTTACCATCCTCATCTATTATTTTATTTCCAAAAGCTTTTATAATTTTTTTTCTTTCAAAATACATTTGTGTTTCCGATGTCCAAAATTGTTTTGTGTCCATATTTATCCCCCATATTTTTTATCGTTTTTTAACATTTTTTTTAATATTGTTTTTCTGTTAATCCATATAAAATTTAATTTAAGTTTTAAGTTAAAAGAATGAGAGAGCTTTAAATATTCATTTTTAGCCTTATATGCCAAATCATCTTTATAAAGCCGAAGCAAGTCTAAAATTCGATTCTTATAATAATTGTATTTTACCAGTTCTTTTTCCTTATTAGTTAATAAATTAAAATATCGTTGACACATTTCATAATAAATTTCATCAGCAATTAAGTTTTTTTCTGTTATGCCGGTTATTCCACTATTTTTATCATGTGCGTAATAAGTGACTAAATCTTCTTTTATTACGCCAATTTTATATCCGTTTGCAAGAAGCTTCAATAACACAACGCCATCTTGATGAGAATGGATAGATTCAAAACCTCCAATTTTAAGTAGTATGGATTTTTTGAGCATCCAAAAAGATGTCCCCGCAATGTTAAAACACATTTGAATGGCTAAAGGATTTCCTTCATGACTGGTATTTTCCATTTCTTTTTGACCATTTGGATAAATAATAGTCCCATAACAATACACTAATGATATTGAATTGTTTTCGTTTAAATAAGAAATTTGTTTTTCAATTTTGTTCGGTTTAAATTCATCATCATCGTCAAGAAAAGCAACAAATTCTGCAGAAGCGTGTTTAACCCCGACATTTCTAGCTTGTGCTCCACCTAGATGCAAACTTTTAGTAATAAATTTTACATCTGGATATTCGCAATCTATTTTTTCTTTTATTTTATTCCTAAAAGAAAGATCCTCATAATTATCATCAACAACGATAATCTCTATGTTTTTGTAGGATTGATTTTTAACACTATCTATAGCTCTAAAAAGGGTGTCAAATCTTTGATATGTGGGGATTATTACACTAACTTTATCCATCATTTATTATCCTTTAAAATTTTTTAATGAGTTTATTTTATTTTTTAAAAACGGATTCAAAAGTTTTATCTTATAATCTTGTAATCCGTAACAAAATGAAAAATTTAATTTTTTTCTGTTACAATAATTTATAATTTTTACATAGTTATAAATCCCAAGAGATAAAGATTTATAATATTTGTCCCACCAAAAAATGCAGTAATATAATGTATTCGTTTCTTTGCTTTCATAGACAATACCCTCTGCAATAGATATACCTTGTGAATTTATTAAGCTAATTGTATGAAAATTATCGGTACTGTAAAAGTAATTATATGCAGCTATTGCATCTTTGGAAAAATTTTTGTTAAATTTTTCATTACAGTATTTATTCCAATGTTTTAAAACATTTGGAACGGTAACATTATCAACTTTTAAGCTTATTAAACAATCGTTGCGCCTTATCAAATAACTGTATTTTTTTTGAAATTTCAAATAATTAAAATCCTCATTAACGGAACACGCTATAAAATCTCCATATGTGGCTAAATTTATAAGATGCCCACTTGCTGCATAATCCAAGTGACTTAATAATAATTTTATAAAACTTTTTTCATAATTTAATGGGAAGTGATATGAAAAAGTTATTTCATATTGATTTCCAAACTTATCTGTTAACTTTTTAATGTTAAAAGAAATTGCCAATAAAACAATACATTCACTTTTGTTAAACTTATCTTTAATTTTGTCTATTTCTAAAGTATCAATATGTTTTGTTTTTTCTTGTAGCAAGTCAACAACATCAATATTTTTGTTAATTTTTTTGCCATTGATAAAAATGTCTTCATCAATTACTTGAATCTTTAAGCCCTTACTGCTCAAAAACATTTTTTGCACCTCTAAATAACCAAACTCTAACAGTATGTTCGGGAGCATATTTATATGTTAAGTCTTCTAATTGTTGTAAACGCTGAATTTCATTTTTCCACAAAATATGTAGCTGAGAACGATAAAATTTAATTGCATTGAGTTTTATGTGCCAATTTTTTTCTGAAACTTTTATCAAATTGAATTCCATATCTTGCCCCCAATTTGATTTCTTTCTAGATTTATAATAATAGCATACATAGGGCACGTCTTCATAGAAATAGATTGGTTTTTTTATTATTTTTGATGCCATCACAGCGGCCCTATGGAGAATTGTATGGTCTGCATGTGAACCTAATCCCATGGGCGCAAAAATAATATCAGCATCTGCAACTTCAATCTCTATACGCTTACTTATATCCTTGGTCAATTCATTGTCTTCATTCTTCAAGTGATAAATTTCTTTCAAATTAGGGTATAAAATCGCGCCTTTATTGTTTTTTCTATATAGGCATTCATAATAACCTAGATGTTTATACTTGCAATTTAACCAGTTGAGAGCTGCAATGTCTTCATTTGACCTAAAGTCCATTGATTTATGGTCAAGAAAACAATTGCTATGAAATTGTTTTGCTGCCGCTGAGAGGTCTTTTTCGTCTGGGCATCCCGTAAAAAATGTGATCACACATACATCATCGCCTTGCTCGGTAAACTTATCAATTAATTCTCCACATGACAACACACAATCATCAAAATGAGGCCCTAAAAAGACTATTTTCTTCATAATCATCTCCTGATAATCTGTTGATAGACTTTATCAATTTTATTCTTCATATCTACTATATTAAATTTTTCTTTAATAGTTTTTTTTGCATTTTGAGAGATCTCTTTTAATTTTGAATCATTGCTAATTAATTCGATTACTACTTTGGACATAGTCTCATAGTCTCCCTTGTTTACTAATATCCCGTTTGATCCATCTATTATTTCGTGAAGGCCACCTACATTTGTGGCTATTACAGGAATTCCTGCCGCCATGGCTTCTAAAACGCACCTTGGAGTGCCTTCGGTATCAGAGGTTAGCAATAACATATCAATAGAGGAATAAATAATATCAACAGGATCTATAACTCCAATAAAGTTAATTTTATTTTGCAAGCGCTTGTTCTTTACTAATGTTTGCAGGATAGGCAACTCATCTCCACTTCCCACTACAATAAAGTTTAAATTAGATTTACTTTTTAAAATATTCTCACAACATGTTATAAATCCATCAACTCTTTTTTCTGGTGCCAAACGTCCAATATATGCTATCGTTTTGTAATTATTGTTAATATTGTGTTCATGCTTAAATTCTTTTACATCTTTTAATTGGTAATGTTCTGGAGTTTTAACACCATTTTTAATATTAAATAAAAGTTTTTTACGATATTTCTTTTTCGCCTCTAATCTTTTTAAATCTTTTTCACAAACAGTTATTAAGGATTGAGCAACAGCGTATGATGCAAAATCCAGCATTGTATAAAATTTATCTTTTATGTTATTTTCAATCCAGCCATGGCATGTCATAACCGTTGGAATTTTTCCGTATGTATGTACATATTTCTTTTTTAATGCATAGGTTAGATAATTCGCATTGTATTGGTGACTATGAATAACTTTTATATGATTTAAAAAAGAAATTTTGCCCAATGATTTTAATATTCTACTGATGTTCTTTTCACGAACGCAACTTATATAGCCTATGTTATTCATTTGTAATTTCTCTTCATACTCTGGATTTCTACAAAATAAAACCACAGGTTTTAATCCCGGTGTCTCCCTTTGAACAATTGATAGGTGCAAAACATGTGTGTCAGAACCTCCAATTCTTCCTGCTGGTTGTGGGACGATTACTTGTAACACCAAATCTTGATTTTCGTAATCGTCAGGAATATTTATTTTCAAGTTATCAATATTGTATATCATATTCACCTCATATTATTAATAATTTCTTCTAACACGGTTTTATTGTTTATCTTAATTGCTTTATTTAATAATTTTGTGGCAGTAATATAATCTTTACCGTACGCAATGCTAATTGCTTCTTTTAAAAAGAATTTAGCACGATTATTTTTTATAATAGCATTGTTGACATTTGGGAACCTTTTGAAATAAACCTTTTCTGCCTTTTTAAAACCATTCACATCGGTTTTGGCCTTTAATTTGTAAAAATTTTTAATCTTGGCTCGTGAGGAACTATCTGTATTAATTTTGATTCGATATAAAGTTTCGCATCCTTTTAAGAAGACAAATTTTCCACTATGTGCTCCATACCTCAACCAGGTGTGGGAGTCTTCGGAAACTCGTTTAATTGGAAATTTTTCCATATATGCTAAGGATGTTTTTACTGAAGTGGCAGAAGTTAAATTAGTATAGTTTTTTTTCAGCGCTATTTTTAACCATGAATTTTCTCCTTCAACAATGTCTGATTTGTGTCCATCCAATATTTCCTTGATAGAATCGCATAAATTTTTTTCTGGCACGAGATTATCAAACTCATCTATTACTTTAAACGAAGAATAAACTACATTGACTTTAGGGTCGTCGAAAATTTTCCTTGTTTCCCTTAATCTATCTTTATTAGAGATGTCGTCTGAATCATTGTACAATATAAATGGGCACCTAAGCTTATAAGCCATTTCTATACCAATATTCCTTGAAAAACCTGGTCCTTTATTCTTTTTATTTGATAATACAATAACCCGGGAATCTTTTAAAGCGATTTTATCAAGATAATGTTTTATGGATTTATCTTTTGAGCAATCATCAATAATTATCAATATTAAATTTTTATCGCTTTGATTTAAGATGGATTTTATACTTTTTTCTAAAACTGGCCGAAAATCATTCATATTATCTGTAAAAACTGGCATTATAAATGCGGCTGTTTTATCGTTTATCATTTTCATCTTTATCTCCATTATGTTTACTTGAAATAGAATATCATATTTTACTTTACTTTGCAAGAATGTATAAGATTTTTATTTTCAACTTATTAGTTGAATTTAGCTGATTTTATGACTAATTAACTTACAAAAGTTTGTGATATTATGGATATATAAATGAAGAAAAGTTGAGATAGATGCGATTTGAAGAGGAAAAAGATATATTTTGAAATGAAAAGGCAAAGAAAAAAAACATCTTTCAAAGAACCAAAAAGGAGTATTTGCTAAAAGTTGCAACATAAATATATTTGACTAATCTTGGAACAAATAGCTTAGAAAAATTTTGTAAAAGAATAATCTAAACAATACTACAGCCGGCGTCTATTCAATTTGTATTATGTAGCCAAATACAAAAGTGCAAATGCAATAAGTAATCCTCTTATAAAAATGATTGAGCATGTAACAGAATCATTTGAGAGAAAGCAGCAAAATGTGAAGAATTGGAACTTGGTGAAGAAGAAAATCTTTGCGATGAAATTATTGAACTTGAACGAAAGCTTGGAGAAAAAAAAGTAAAGAACAAGGACGAAGAAAGCGCAGGTAAAAATATTTTGAAATGTAAAAAGCACTAGAGGCGCTTTGCTATAAAACACACTAAAAACAAGGTTGCTTGCAAAAATCTGATACTTTTGAGAAAAAAATGATGAATTTTTAAGTACTTGAATCGAGCCACTAAATTATCATTTGTAGTTCGATTTTTTGTTTTTAATTGAAAATTTCTAGGAATGTGGAGGTCGCAAATACAGCAAATATTGTAACATGCGATGGCGGCATCTAGCCTCTATAAAGGTTTTATGGTGCTCCCGTCAGGGCTCGAACCCGAACTAATGGTTCCGAAGACCATTGTGCTATCCATTACACCACGAGAGCAGGAGCTATAAAGTTTTAAATTAGTGTTTGCAATAATTTCTGAGGAACAATTAGTTCCTTAGGGGCCCTTAAAATCTAAAAGATTTTGGGGAGCGGAGCATGGCAACGAGAGCGTAGCCAGCGAGCTGGCGAGCGTGAAAGTTGCCAAATGCGAGCAGGTTCCGAAGACCATTGTGCATTAGGAGCACTCACTCGCTTGCGATGGTGGGTGTGACGACGCCGCATCGCAGATCCGTTTTCACCACGAGAGCAAAAGTGTTGAGTGATCCTACCAGTTATATTACACCAATTAAATAAATTTTGCAAATAGAAATTTGTATATCAAAAAATTGTTCCAATATGACAAAAAATATTATAAATGTTTTTATAAATCATATTTTTGTGATAAAATATAACTATATTTGGAGGAAAAATGAAAAAGTTTTTCACTAATTTTCTAGTTTATGGCATTCTTTTTGCAATTCTCGGTTATGCAATAGGTGTTGGACTTGCTTTTTTGATAAACAACTTGACATGGGAGTCGGCCTTGCTGAGTGATTCTATTGCGTTTATATGTTTGGCGATAGGTGTGGTTTCTGGATTTATAATGGCAGTCACTCTCAAAGTCAAAAAATCTGACGCAAACAAAAAGAAGGGCAAATCGGCTTCGGGAGAGGAAATGGAGTTGCACTTTGATGCAGGTTTTGTGACAAGAGACAAGATTTTGGCGGACAAACTTTTGATCAACTCCACATGGAGTTCGTTGCCGTCCTTAAAAAACACCGGCATGGTGTTTAGGAATGAGTATTTTGGATCTCGTTATGAAGTGACAATGAAAGACGAAACACATGCTTTGATCATTGGAACGACCGGCACGGGTAAAACCACTATGATTTTGGAGCCAACCATCAGAATTTTGGCTCACACGGCAGAAAAGCCTTCGCTTGTGATTGCCGATCCAAAAGGAGAGCTTTTTGACCATCACGCAAAAGCTTTGATGAACGAAGGATATGATGTTCGAGTGTATGATTTGGACAATCCTTACATCTCTTCCAGATGGAACCCAATGGAAAAACCTTTTAAAATGTATCATCAGGCTTTAAACATTTACAAGGAAGCGAAAAAATATCAAAATTGCACGCCGGAACAGGCAGGCAAGGCGCGAATGGAAGGCAGAGAATATGGCGATGTTTGGTATGAATTTGACGGAGTTGCATTCCCAAATGAGGAGGAACTCAACAAACAGCTCAATTCTCGCAAACAGGAACTTTTAACGGCGGTTTCTGCCGAAATCAAAGGCATTGCAGCGTCGCTTTGTCCGGTTTCACAGGGCACAAATGACACGATCTGGGAACAAGGCGCGCAGGACTTTTTGAATGCATTGATGCTGGCTATGTTGGAAGATAGCACGGATCAAAGGCTTGGCGAAAACAAGTTGAGAATGGATCAATACAACTTCTACAATCTTTACAAAATTGCAAACAAAAAAGATCCAACCAATGCAGATGACGCCTTTGGCCCATTGAAAAGATACTGCATGGGCAGGCCGCAAACCTCCAATGTCAGTGCTTTGGCCTTGTCCGTTATCAACGCTGCGCCTTCAACGACAAAATCATATATGTCAGTGCTTTCGGGTAAGATCAACAACCTCATGAGTGATATGGGCATCTGCTACGCCACCTCGGGTTGCGACATTCAGTTCACAGAATTTGTTGACAGACCAACTGCATTTTTCATCAAAATTCCAGATCACAAAAAAGAGCGTCACTCTCTTGCAACCATTTGCATTTCACAGCTTTATCGAACGCTTGTTGATGTTGCAAACAATTATCCAAACAGAAAACTTCCACGCCACGTTTACTTTATTTTGGACGAGTTTGGAAATCTGCCAGTTATTCAAGATTTTGGCACGATGATCACGGTTTCACGTTCAAGAAATATAATCTTTGAAATCGTCATACAGTCTTTCACCCAGCTTGACACCAAGTATGGCAAAGAGATTGCTGAAACACTAAAAAGCAACTTCAATATTCAAATCTTCTTGGGAACGGAAGATCCTGCAACCAGGGAAGCATTTTCCAAGAGTTGCGGCGAAATTCAGCTCACCACACAAGAAGAATCCACCACAGAAAACAAGGGCAAAACCGAGACTTCAAAATCGGTTTCCACCTCGCAGCAACGTGTTACCAGGCCGCTTGTCGATCCATATGAGCTTTCAGTGCTGCCTTATGGAACCGGCATAGTCAAACTTTTCAGATACAATCCAATCAAAGTCAAACCAGCGCCATGGTATAAAACAAGTCAGATGACAAAATATGATCCACTGGTTGTTTCAAAAATAGGCAATTCGCTTGATGAAAACAAAGTGTTTTACGATATCGACAAACGAAACAACATTGTGCTTGGAAGAAGCGCTTGGTAAAAATCAAATGAGGCTTTTTAAAAGCCTCATTTTTTTTGTGAGTAACACATTTTTTTTCTTCGTCATATGAAAAGCCGAGGTGTGAGTTATGGAATATGACGATTTCGCTTGCCCAACGCCAGATGAGTATGAGGCTCTGGCCAGGGCGTATTCCAATTCTTTGAAACAAAAAGGTTTTATCTTTGTTAGGCTTGACACTGAGGGCACGAATGTTTTGATCGATGAGGTTTTTGACCTCATGTTTAAATTGCGCGCGTCTTATCGTATACTTGGGCAGTTTATGGGCTGTGACAAGTTTTATGCATTAAATGAAGAGCAACTTGAACTTTTGAGAGACAAATTCAATTACAAACAAAATCGCGGCTTTAAAATGAATTGGAACAAGACAAAGTGCTTTTTAAACACGATAAGTCTGGAAAATCGTTTGCTCATCAAGCTGTTTTTGCTTGCACAAAAAAGCGACGAGTTTGAGTTTCTCGTCGGCTTAATCTTTCAACGCATGCGGTTGTCCGCGGATTTATATGAAATTGGTGATGTTATGAGCGCCAGGTTGGGGTTAGGCGAGTAAGAAGTCCAGCACCTTTGGCAGCGCTTTGTCCAATGCGCGTTGATATGAACGCAATTTTTCTGGTGAATATTTGACCTCTCTGTTTGGAGCTTCCACCAGTTTTTTTGCTGTTATTTGCATTTCATCGACAATGCCTTCACAAAGCAGATTGCCAAGCACTGCCATATAGTTTTTTTCATCTATATCATTTTTTTGAATGATCTGTTGAAGTTTGTCGCTGTCGCTGATTTCCTCAAAAGCATAATTCAAGAAAAATTGCAATTTTTCGATAGTGAATTCATTGCCATTTGCTGCGGCGAGAATCGCCCATTGCATGTAAAGGTCATAGTTTTGCGGCACCAAATTTTTGACGCCGTCTTTATAGTAATAGCTTATCACATCTTGTGCGATGGCATTGCCTTCCATTGCAAGCGAGCCAACCTCAGCAAACATATCGAGAAATGATTTTTTGTAACTTCTCGGATTTTCAGCGCAGTCATTTAAAATCGTTCTAAGTTGAGTAAAGCCTTTAAATGCGTCGGCTTTGGTGACAAAATCCTCTTTATCCAAAGTTCTCTCTCCTTTTATAAGAAGATTATATCACATCTTTTTTAGATTTTGAAATGTTTTTTGTCTTTTTCTGTGGCACCTGGCGATTTTTGGCAGTTTCATATGCTCCTGCAAGATATACTTGAAAAAGTGGAGCTGCGGCAACGACGAGTGCAACGATCGTTGGAAGCAAGATGAAGAATGCTGTCAGCACTTTTGGAACTTGAAAAGCCAAATTGAACAGGAAGTTTATGCCCACTCCAACAGATGCAGCAGCACAAAGTATCACGACGCCAACAAGAGCCACAAGCAAAATCATGGTTCTGTTGCCAAAGGCGAGCTCTTTTGATTTTGCAAAAATCTCTTTGATTGAAAGATCAGGATTTTCAAGATAAACAAAGCCGGCAAAAGCACAGTTAAGGCCGTAGATCACTCCTGGCACGATAAGCAGTAAACCCCAGAGCAGCATTCCAGCCATTGCAATGATTTTGATGCACAAGATTTTGATTATGCTGCCAAACGGCAAAAACAAATTTTGATAATCCACGCTTTCACCACGATAGGTTTTTAGCACAAAACCATAAAGGCCTATTTGCATATAGGCCATGACTATAAAAGCCAAAGCGACGCTGACAAGCGGGATAAACAAACCAAGGCCGGTGAATGCAAGTGCCAGCAAGTTTGCCAAAACGAGTTCAAACCAATGACCGCTGATCTTGTCTTTGATGCAAAACTCATCAAGCTTTTTCATTTCTTCTTTTATTTGCATAATTTCTCTCCTGAATTTATTCTGAGTAAAAGCAGGGGAATTATGCGTTAAAAAAACCTTTGCAAATGGCAAAGGTTAAAATCTTTTTTCAAACAAAATTTCGTAATCAAAATTTTTAAGTTTCTTTTTTAATGCTCGGATTTCTCTTTCAGTGAATGAGCTTGGCAACATAAACTTGACTTCAACCATCGTTCCAACGTGCTCTTCAACAAGAATCCACTCTTTGCTGACGGCTTCTTTTACATCAGTCAAAGTGTATGGCGATGAAACTTTTAAATATACAAATGGTTCAAAGCCATTTTTTCTAAAAAAGTTTAGCGAGGTTGCCGTGTTTTTGACTTTCAACCTGAAATAGCCTTGTTTTGCAGCGCGCTGTTCAAGGTGATGCAAAAGTTTTGATGCGATGCCAGCTCCGCGAAGATCGTGATTCACTGCAAGCACTGGCATGAAAAGTGCGCCTTTGTCATCATCAATAGGCTGACAAATTATGCACCCTGCAACTTTGCCGTCCATCAATGCCATAAATTGCAACTTTCTTTTTGCTTCCATGTTGTAGACCATGGCTTGATAGATTTCGCTCAAAGGCAAGAATGCAATGTTTTCAGTTTGAACTGTTTGAAAAAAAGACGCTTTAAAAAAGTTGAAAGCATCATGCATTTCTTCCAGATCATTGATTGGAACAATTTTTACAGATCTCATCATAATGGTTGCTCCTTGCAGTTTTAGTATAACTAATTTAGACAAAAACTCCAACCAAAATCAAACTAAAATGTGTTTGATAAAGCTTCTTTTTTTAAAAAATAGATTTTTTTGCCATAATTCACGAAAATTGCACCAAAAACATACAAATGAAACTAGAAAGGAGAGGAGTGAATATGTGTGGCATTGTAGGGGTTGTAAGCTCAGAAAATTGCCAACATCAAGTGTTAGAGGGCTTGAAAAAGTTGCAATACAGAGGATACGACTCGGCGGGAATTTGTTTAAAAATGGGTGGAGAGCTTGTTGCTTTCAAAGCCAAAGGAAGCGTTGAGGATCTTGAAAAAAAGTGTCCAGAAAACATGGAGGCTGCGCTTGCCGTAGGGCACACTCGGTGGGCGACGCACGGCAGCGTCTGTGAAAAAAATGCACATCCAATTTTTAGTGCAAACAAACACTGGGCTGTTGTACATAACGGCATTATAGAAAATTTTCCACAGTTGCAATACGACTTGGCAAAAGAGGGCGTTTGTTTTAAAACAGAAACCGACACTGAGGTGATAAGTGCACTGCTTGCACTTGACAACTTTAAAGATCCAATTCAGAATTTGATTTGGGCGTGTGGACGATTAAAAGGCAGCTATGCCATTTGTGCGGTGCAGCAAAGTGATCAAAACCAAATCTTGGTTGCAAAAAAGAAGAGCCCGCTTTACATCTTTTCAAGCGGAAGCGAATCGATGGTCGCAAGCGATCCGGTTTGTTTTCCAGAGGATCAATATTATCGTTTGGAAGATGATGAGTTTGCAAGCGTAAGCCAAACTGGGGTGATTTTTTATAATAAAAACGGCAAGCGCATTGTGAAGGAAACTCAGGGAGCGATAACAAAACAGTCCCAAATTTCCAAAGGCGTTTTTAAACATTTTATGCTCAAAGAAATCTATGAAACGCCAGACGGACTGAATGCGCTGAGTGAAAGCTTTGCAAATTTTGATTTTTCAAAAATGAGAAAGTGGTGGATCGGCAAGGTGAAATTGATAGGCTGCGGAACAGCTTATCACGCCTGCTTAATGGGTGCGCGCTATTTTAAAAAACACCTTGGCCTAGACGCGGAGGCTGTGACTGCAAGCGAGTTTCGGTATGACAAAGTGATTTTGGACACATCAACACTGTGTATTTTTGTCAGCCAAAGTGGAGAGACAGCCGACACGATAGCCGCGGCACAAAAGGCGTTGAAACACACAAAAAAAATTGTCGCGCTGACAAATGTAAGTTATTCGACACTGTCATCGATGACTCCGCATGTGCTTTCCATCTGCGCCGGGCCCGAGATCGCCGTGGCTTCAACCAAAGCTTATTCCTGCCAAGTTGCAGCGTTGTATCTTTTAGTTATGGCCTTAAAAGGCGAAAAAGAGCTGAAAAATGCCTTAAAAAATGTCAAAAAAACCAGCAAATTGCTTGAAAAATTTTATGTCAACTTAGGTCGCTTTGCCGAGGATATTTCTGCTTGCCAACATGTGTTTTTCATCGGAAGAGGATCGGACTACATCACAGCGCTTGAAGGGGCTTTAAAGTTGAAAGAGATCAGTTACATCAACTGCAACGCTTTTCCTGCTGGGGAGTTGAAGCATGGGGTGCTAACCTTGATCGATCACAGCACTCCGGTGATTGTGATCGCAACCGAAAAGCAAACCTCTGACAAAACCATGAACAGCGCTTTTGAGGCGAAGGCCAGAGGAGGAAAACTTTACTTGATCAGTTCGCAAATGCCAAATGCTGCAAGCTTAGACAAATTCGAAATGTGCTTAACGCTGCCTCAAACCTGTCCGGATCTGGAATGTTTGCTTGCCACATTGCCATTGCAACTTTTGGCCTACAATGTTGCTGTCATGCGAGGCAACGACCCAGACAAACCGAGAAATCTTGCCAAGTCTGTGACAGTTGAATAACTGGTGGCATAAATAAAGTCATGAGAAAATTTTTTATTGCCTCAGACGATTTTATTTCAATCATAAATTCAACCTTGCCGGAGGTCAAAAGCGTAAAAAAAATTGACACGGGTTGGACGAATTTTGTGTTTATTGTGAAAAATAGAGCGGGAAGCTTTATTTTTCGTTTTCCCAGAAATGATTTTTTTCGCAAAGTACTTGTAAAAGAGACCAGGTTTTGTAAATTTTTAGAAGGGTTTGATTTGAAGGTGCAAACCCCTAAGCTTAGGTTGCTTTTTGACAAGGGCAGACCATTTTCGGTGCATAAAAAGCTTGCTGGCAAACCTTTAAACAAATGCCACCTGTTGCCTTGGCAAAGCCGCAAGGTTGCCAAGCAAATTTGCGATTTTTTAAAAGACTTGGCAAAGCTGACTTGCCCGTTGAGCCTTCCCAAGGCAAGCACGTTTTTAAAAAATCTCTCCTATGTAAGCGGAGAGGGGTATGAGCTTTCAAAGCACAAACCTTTGCTTATTGCAGAGTCTGCAAAACCGCTATGTGTGACTCATGCGGACTTTAATCCTGGAAACATTTTGATAAAAAACGGCAAGCTTTGCGCCGTTTTAGATTTTGCTTTCGTCAGCCGTTCAAATCACCTCAATGATTTGGCCAGGTTGATTGGAAGAACAAACAAAAAGTTTCATCAAATTTTGATACGGCAATATGAGATCACCTTTGATTGCAAGGTGGACCGCGAGCTTTTGGCGGAGCTGGTTTCCATGTGGGGTTATGTCGAAGAAAGATATGTGCTTTACATCAAAAAAGCTCATCGAGATATAGTTCTTCCAAAACAACACATTTAGCTGTCAGCAACCTTCCTTCATTTAGCAAGAGAGGACGAGAAAGCTTTCTGTAACGCTTGAATGGTGAAAGCGCAAATTTCACAGGCCCTGTGTAGATTGGGAATCTGTCAAAAGCCGACCACAGTGTGCAGCGCAAGTCGCAGCGTTTGGCAATCCAGCGAAGGCCGGATTCCATGGTTTTGTAAAAGTAGGCAGTGGACGAAGCAAAAGTCAGCCTGCCAGTTTGTTTTGCGCGCTTAAACACCAACGCGTCAGATATAGTGCGTCCAACGGCCATTATTTGAAGAGAGATTTTGTAGTCATTTTTAATCGCTGAGTCTATTACAAAACGCTCAAAACTTTTGTCTAGAAAACATATTTCAAGCAAAATGTCAAGGCCTTCTTCAAATGCGTATTTAAGCACACAAATCAACACTTTTAATGCAAAACCGTTTGTCACTTCTCGAAACTGGGGCAGGCTTTTTAAATTTTGTGCGTCAGGGTGCAATTCGGCAAAATTTCTGACGGCCACGTGCAGCGGAAGAATTTTGTGCTTTTCGCAAAAGCTTTGTGATGCAGAAAGCAGTTGACTGGTTTTTCCCGTGCCGCTTTGGCCAGACAACCAGATCAAACGTTTGCCGCGTGTGCAATTTTTTTTTAGTTTTGAAAACGCTTCTTTTGCGGCCCAAAAAACTTGCGCATCAGGTGTGTCGTCTTGCCAAATGCTGCGTTTTGCAAATTTGAAAGCCTTGTCAAATTTATCCATCAAAATGATTTATTCAAGGCGCAAAAAAAAAAAAAAAAAAATTAGGCATCATAACTATGGAGG
>CALVYS010000002.1 GCA_944372355.1 uncultured Clostridia bacterium
GTTCGACTTGCATGTTTTAAGCACGCCGCCAGCGTTCGTCCTGAGCTAGGATCAAACTCTAACGTTAAAATATTTTTTTCTATATTTCTTTGTGGGTCGCCCCACTCGTACACTTGTTTGCTCCTTAGCTCAATAACTTTGACTTAAATTGACTTGAATAAGTTATTTAATTCGCTTTTTCCTATTCAATTTTCATGGTTCTTGCTGCTTCTCAGTGATGCAGCAAGGCTATTTTAGCATACAAAAGCTTTCTTTGTCAACAATTTTTGCAAAGAAATTTTTAAAATTTTGACAAAAAAAAGACCTAAGTTTTTCTCAGGTCTTTTTTTATTATCAGCTGTTTGCAAGCTCTTCAAGTTTCTTCTTGCGTTTTGCTCTAAGCACAAAGAAGAGCACAAGGGCAATTATGATCAGAACCACCACCACGCAAATGATTATAATCGCAAGAGTGTAATCATTTTCTGTTAGCTGGATTTCGGCATTGCTGGTCACATATCCAAACACACCATCTCGTGAATATTCTCCGCTGTAACCATAAACAACATCGACTCCCGTAATATTATGGTTCCTGTAATAGAATTTTCCGTTGAACATGTTTTCCTGTGTACCTATTGGCGACCAATATCTGCCTGTCATGTTTATGTCGTTTTCAACCACATAAACTGCATTTGCATATTCGACGCTGCCTGCCACATTGATCATGTGTGCCACAAAAGCGAGATCGGACTGACTTGAAATGATGTAAGGGTTGGAATCTGTTCCCTCACCTTGAAGTTGATAAGTTTCGTCAACCGTGTCAACCCAAAGGTCGCGAGCGAAGTCAACTTGAATTGCAACTCTGCCATTTCCAAAATATGGATTGACAGTTACATAAACACTGTTGCCTTCCAAGCCTTCAAACACATTTTCACCATTCACATAAACTGCTGCCAAATAGTAGTTTTGTCTTATGTTGAACTGCAACTGCAATCTTCCGCCTGCGGTGTAATTGAAGGTCATTCCACCCAAAACATTGATTGGAACCGAATTGCCTTCCGTGTTCACATAACTTACTTCGGCTGCATAGGAGGTTTCACTGGCACTATCTCCATTTGTCATGCCAAAGGTGATCGTCACTTCGCATTCCGTATAATCAATTCTTGGCGTCAGGGTTATTGCACCATTTGCAAGATCGTCATACGAAATCACATAATAGTAAGTTCCTGAAATCAAAGTGTGAACGTTTCCACCAGTCCAAGAAACTTCAAAACTGCTGTCGTTCTTTTCAACAGTAAGCCAAATGGTTTGACCTATCTGTGCTGTAAAGCCGTTTGCGTTTTCAAAATCATCGATGTAGTTGTTTCCGATGCGAACTGAGGTGATTTGACCGTTAGTATGGTCATATTCGCCAATCTTGATGGTTACAGTCGCAGCAGTAAATCTTGCCACATATGAATTTGCGTAGATCGGATTTTCACGGTCCGCAGCAATGGTATAGCTTGACAAGGTGCTGAGAAGTGATCCTTCCGCATCAAACCAACCTGCAAAGCTGTAACCAGGGGCTGCAACAGCATTGAGTGTGATTGAATTTGTGGTTGGAATGTATTCTGAGCCCTCAACTGTGATTTCTTCACCGGATTCTGCTCTGTATGTGAAGGAAGCTGTGCCTCCAACTCCGCGTTCGACTGTGACTCCGACATTGGCATAATAAACAAGTTCAAGTGAAATCTCTTCGTAGCCGTCATGAGCAAAGTTGTCAATTGTCGAGCTTTCGATTTGTTCGGTTTGCATAGCGCCGCTGCTGTCGGTTCGAGTGATCCTCCAATAAGCGAAACGATAGTTTTCGTATTGTGGAGCTGTCACTCTGATCGAAGCTCCTTCTCTAATGTCTGCAACAAAGATGTCTGTTGGAGAAAGCCATGAGTTGGATTCGTTCATTCCTCCAATCACCACGCTTGCCGCCGTTGTTGGGTCAATGTTTTCAAGCCCAACTGGCACAGTGTTGATGACAATGTGAGTTTTGTTGATTATGTAGTTTGCATAAAGTGTGAAGGTTTGCGACTCTTCGTTAAAGTTGTCAGCAACAACATATTGTCCGCCATAGTAGATATAGCCATTGTCTGTCCAGTTGCCAACTGCATTTCCGTTTGCGTCAATATACTGTCTACCCGCGCCGTTGATGTATGCATAGAATCCTGTGAATGTGTAGCCTTCTCTTACAAGGCTTAGAAGCACATCGGTTGGCACCACAAGCGCCCTTCCGTATTCAACAGTGATTGGATCTCCAAGCGTTGAGGTTGAGCCGTCTGTATTTACATTTACAAGTTGAACATTGTATTCTTTTCGATCAACGTTGATGTAAATCGTTACGGTTCCACTTGTATATCCGGAAACGGTGAATGTGAGTTGTTCTCCCCAACCCGTCGCTGTTGCTGGGGTTGATTTGATTTGATCAGAGATTGTCGCGTTTCCAGCTTGAATGCTTGCAGGTTGATCACCGTCAGCAAACTTCAAGCCAAGTCTTACATATGCATTGACTGTGAAGCTTGTATCGGTTGGTGCAGAAACCGTCACTGCCGCTGAGTTGTTTCCTGAAACTCCAATGCCCTCAGACGAAACCGTGATCTGTCCTGCTTCAACTTGATATTCACCATCGCTGAACACCAGGTTAATTGTTGTAATTTCAGCCACGAACGTTGCATTGAATTCATAGCCGCCCTCGTGATCTGCATTGAGGTTTGTGATTTCAAACACAAAGACGTTGTCAGAATGACTGCGTTCGTTGATTTGTCCATCAAAGCCTTCAAGCGCAGAATAGATAGAGTCGAATGAATAGCCTGCGTTCGCCGTGATCCTGATGTAAACACTTCCATCGGTCACGGTTTGAACAGGATTTTCGCTGCTTACTTGTTCTGGGTTGGCAAATGTTGGGTCAGCGCTCCATTCGATTGTGCCAAAGTTCAATCCGCTGATCGCTTGGCCTAGATAAAGATTGCCATTGATCATAACTCCAGGGTTGATGTCAAATTCCAGCGGTTTTGGAGAGAATCTAGCCGTGAGAGCAAGCGCTCCTGTTATTGTTGTTTGATAGGTTGCATTGGTTTCAACTCGACCTTCACCGATATACCAGCCGTCAAATTGATAACCAGGTTTTGCAACTGCATTAAGTTCAAGCACTTCGTTGAAGAACAAGCCTTCTGACATGCTCGTGCCTGCATCACTGTCGGCAACCAGCACTGGTTCGCCTTCAACTATACGGTAAATTTCACCATGTCCAGAAACTTGTGCGGTGACTGTGAACACGCTGAATTTAAACACTGCGGTCAAAGTTCTTTCACCGGTGACAGTAAAGCGGTAACTCAGATCAGTGCTGACAGGTTGCAATGCGTCAAGATCAATATGTCCGAATTCATCTTCTTGCAAAGCACCTTCAAACCAACCAACAAAGACATATCCTTGATTGTCTCCCATTGAAGCTGTGAAGGTTACATCTGTTCCAAAAGCAGCCGAGCCGCTTGGAGAAGTGCTAACTTCAAATCCTGATGCGTCCTCTACAACCATGTTTTGAGAGTCAACCGCTTTGTAAGAAGCGTTCATGTTGTAATTGATTGGCGAAGATGTCAAGGTTATGCCAAAACTGTCTGTAAAGTTTGTAAATGTGATGGTTCCGTCGTCATTTACAACAACGTCGATGCCTGTTGTTGCGGTTGCACCATTTGAGGCAAGTTGATAGCCTGTTGCGAACAACGGTCTAATAACAAGAGGCGTGCCTGTGGAAACTGTAATGCTTGTCGCTCCTGCCCTGACGCCGCCTAAAATTATTTCAAAGCCGGTTATTCCTGCATCAAGTGAAACTGTTGCAGTGAACGCATTTGCCGAGGCTGTGAACACAAGATTTACGTTTTGTGTGAAGTTGGTCAATGTGTAAAGTCCGTTTTCACCAGGAGTTACACGTCCGTGATCGTTGCTTGTAAAGGTGACTGTGTAGCCAGCTTCTGGCAAGACTGTGATTTCAACCGTCTGTCCAGTTGATGCTGTGAATGAATAGCCATTTTCTTCCTCGTCTGCTGAGACAACCGAATCGGCAACTTCAACAGTGATTGTTGCATGGCCAATTTGAACGTTGATTGTGTTTACATTTGGTGTTGCAGAAATCGAAAGCGTTCCATTTGCAGTGATGTTTGAAAGTGTTGCTGAAAATCCGTTTTCGGCCACTTGCAAATCATATCCTGCACTTTCCGTCCAATCAGGGTTGATTGTGTAACCTGCTGCGACTTGCACTGTGATGTTGTAGGTGTGCTCATGATCGAGCCAGTAAACTCCTCCGCCCGTGCTTGTCACAGGATCACCACTTTCTTGTTCAGTGATTGTGATTGAAACATGATCGGTGGTGACTGTAAGCGAGTAAACTCCGACTGCCCATTCTGCTGAAAGCGTTATGTCTTCATCGTAAGCATAGATTGTGGAAGATGAGAATGTTTCCTCTCCGTAAATCCAGCCAAGGAAGTTGTAGCCTTCTCTTTCCACAGTTGGCAGCTCACCAACAGCTTGCCCGTATGTCACATCTATTGCCTCAGGCGCCTCTGGCTCCAAAGCACCATCTTCGTAATTAAGGTCGAAAGAAATCTGATGTGGTTTTGCCGCAAAATTGGTTGTCAAATTGATTGAAATGTCATTTGTGAAGCTTTCGTAGGCTTCCGCAACAAGGTCAACCAAAGTCATTTCGCTGTCCGTTGCAATAAAGGTGTCACCCAAGCTCCAACCAGTGAAGTTGTAGCCTGTTAAGGTCGCCTCAGTCAAGAAATCAGTTGCATTGCCTGACAGATTGTCGAAGGTTATTGACCTTGTGACAGCATTGCTTCCGCTTGCCGACCAGTTTGAAGAATCTGTGTATGCAACTTCTGCTCCCGAAGGATATAAGCTGCTGGTGTCAGAAGTGATTGTAAATGTTATTCTGGCCGCACGGAAGTTGATGTTGATCGTTTGAGACTGTGTAACATGCTCAATGGTTTGTGGTTGAGAGAGCAGCACATAACCACTGTTTGCCGTGCCCGTGAATGTCACCGTGGTCCAATAGTCATAGGTGTGAACTTTTTCATGCACTGAGCCTTGTGGGCTTGCAAGATAAGTTCCCTGCACATCATTGATGTTTACTGTGATTTCGTAGGTTTCAATTTGCCATGTTGCAGTGATTGAAATCTCTCTTGATCCGTTGAGCACTCCTTCAAAGGCCTCTTCGATGGTTCCTGAATTGAATGCTTCTTGGTTGTAGGTCCAACCAGTAAACTGATATCCCGTTTTTCCAGGAGCTGTAATCAAATCGAAAGCTTGTTCAGCCGTCCAGTCTTCCGTGAATGGGAAAGTGATTTCAAATCTGGTGGTGCCGATTGCTTGTGCACCATCAACGAATCCCGTTTCACCATTGTTGATGTCTGCAACGACAGTGATTGTCACGCTGTTGATCACACCTGTCGTGCTTGATGATTCAAGTTGATAGTTTGCATAGTCTGCGCCAGAAAGTGTGATTGTGACACCAATGTCTTGGCCTGGCATCTCGCTTGCGTAAGTTGCGCTGGCACTGACATCATCACCAAGCAGCACGCTATTTAAAGTGAAGCTCTGTTCGACAATGTTGTCCATGTCGTAATCTTTCACGATTTCTGAGTTAGGTGTTGCGGTGATTGACAATCTGTTTACTGTGATTTCAAAGGTTGTGTTTGAAACTGTGTAGTAATCAGAGGTTGCATTGACTTGAAGCGTCCACCTGCCTTGGTTCAAGAAACCACCTGTTGAGTAAACCGCGCTTGTGATGGAGACGTCAAAGTCGACATATGATGGATAAACCGAATTGTCATCGACTCTGCCATCGAGCACTATTGCTGAAAGGTCACTGCTTGAAAGTTGTCCATAGGTGAAGGTGTTTCCAGTCAATGAAATTGAAATTGTTTTGTCAGACTTTGTGATCGTTCCTGTGTGAGGTCCTGCATCGATTGAGTAGTTTGATGCAAGTCCCGTGGAGGTGCTCACAAGGCTGATTCCGCTCATTGCATGCGTTGCATCTGAAAGTGTGACGTCCGCACTTGCAAAGGTTGCGGTGACATCGATGCTCTCGCCTTCAACCAGACCTTGAATGCTTACGTTGTGGTTTTCTGTGCGAGAATCAAAGCTTGTCGTTTGATCAAATTGTTTTGTAAAGTTTGAAAGTGTGAGCTCTTTTGCTGTGATGTCAACTTTGGCCGCTGATGCATTTGCAAAGATGAAACCACCTGCAAAAGTGTCGTTGATTCCACTTGCTGTGATGTAGTAAGATCCCACATCTTTTCCTGCACTCGTGATTGAGAATGTGATGCCAGAGAAGGACTCCATTATCACGTTTTGATCTTCCACTGCTTCTCCACCAGGAGTAACATGGTAGAACGAACCGAGAGTAAGCTTTCCCCATTCTTGATCATCACTCGACACAACCAGTTGGAAGGTGCCGGCATTCTCAACAACGGTTACAGAAGTTGGAGCTTTTCCGTCATAAATATGTGAAATGCTGCCCGAAACTTCCGCTCTCAAAGCAAGTCCCTCTATGCCAGTGATTTCAAACAGGTTGTTGCCCTCTTCTGTAAGAGAAACTTTGTAGTTTGGATCCTGTGATTTAGCACCTTTGAGGTCGTAACGCCCAACATCTTCGCCTAGGCCTCTATCGGTGAACGTCACTTCAAAGGTTTCACCAATGCCATCGATCGTCATGCGAAGCTCTGGGTCTTGCGAGCCATAAACCTTGGTGAGTGGATCGAGATCAAGCTCATCTAAGTTTACAGGGTGAGGATTTACAGTGAAGGTGAAAGAGAACGCTCCTGTGAAGTTGTAAACATTTTCTGTGTCTGACGCCCAAGCGAAGGTGATCTCATATGTTCCTGCATCAGTGATGTCAGAAACCACTTGACTGCCATCTTTTGTTATTGTGGTCACAAGCGTTTTGCTTGAAAGAGAATTCAAAGCATAAAGCTCAGCAAGCGTCATTTGTTGTGTGTCATCAAGCTCCGGATTTGCTGTGTTTGAAGCTTTCCAGGTAAACGAGATGTCTTCCATAAAGCTTGCATTTTTGTAAGTTTCAGAAGTTGTCTGTGGAGCTGTCAAACTTATCGAAGTTTCCACAAAGTTGATTGTGAAGTCAACTTTGGAAGAAGTGCTGTTGAAGTTTGAAGAATTTGCAGTTACAACCACACTGTAATCACCATTGTTTGAGGTGTTTGCTGTGATGGTTGAAATCGACTCTTCACCCTTGAACCATTGATATGAATAAGTGATTCCCGCTTCTGCTCCATCGTTTTCAACCGACACACGGTTTTCAAACTCTGAGAAGTTGTAGTTGCCTTCAAATGCAGCCAGATTCCAAGTGGTTGGATCCACGCTTGCAATCGGATCTTCCAAACCGAATGTGGCTTGAAGTGCAACCGTTGGTTTTGCAGGAATTGTCACTTGTTTTCCGTCAACCTCTGCTGATCCGCCAACTTCTGCAAGACCATCAAAGGTGTAAAGGTCATAGTCTACTCCGCCGTCGTTCATGGTCAACTGTCCGCCGATTGGAGCAAACACTGAATAATTTACAAAGCCTGAGTTGAGTGCAGCGCCCGTGTCAGAAACCGAGGAGAAGGTTACATATGCTGCATCTGTGTAAATCGCGTTGTAAGCTGTTGCAGTCTGTTGCCCTGTTGTGACTTCAATTGGCAGAGTCACTTGTGTTGAAGATGGGAACTGTTGAAGTGTGCGCAATGCTGTTTCATAGGAGCTTGCATTGCCTTCAACCCATGGCAAGAAGCCAATAAAGTGGCGATTTTCCTGTGGAGTCAAGCTTGCAACAGAAAGCGTTACATTGACCACAGAAGGTGTTGCGTAAAGAATTGGAGAAGCACCATTTTCATTGATTTGGAAAACAAAGGTGCCGTTGTGATAGAAGCTTCCGCTTTCTCCATTTGTTTGAATAACTTGTGAGTTTCCGCCAACCTGAACGGTTACAGAATTTATCGTGATTTCATATCCTGAAACCTCAACAATGTTGGTTGCCGTCAAGTTTGCGCTGCCTCCTGCTGTGGCAGAAAGATATGAAGATCCAAAGTCGTAAGCCTCATAGCCAGATTCGTCAATCACAACAAAGTCGCCATTGACAAAGAGTGAGATGTTTGCTGGCACAAAGTCGCCCAATGTCAAGCCCGAGGTTGCTCCGATTGCTTGATAGCTTCCATTTTCTTGTCTTTGAACAGTGTAATATTCAGTTTCAGAAGCGTAAGCACGATACTCTGTCACAAGCAAATTGCCTTCCAAGAAGCTGTATGTGCCAGCAGCAGTGCTGTTTGGCTGAACTGTTGCAACAATTCTTTCAAATTCTTGTCCTGGAACATCTTCGCAAGTCAAGGTGAATGTGTAGCTCTCCCCTTCAATGCCGGTGTTTTCGCTCATGTTCAAAACTGTCGCAGGAGCATAAAGAACCGGAGGGAATATTTCGTCGCCGAACCTTATTTCTAATCCAGCAAGATATTCTTTTGTGAAAACAACATAGTATTCGCCGTCGATCACACTGACATCTGCATAGTTTGAGATGTCAAAGGTGTCAGCGACTGTGAGTTTGAAGGCCACATAATGAAGCCCTGCGTTCGAGTCTTGTCTGATTTCTGTGAAAATGTTTTCACCTGTGTATGAGCCTGGAAGAATGGTGACAATCTCTGCGCTTGTGACATTAGCGTCGGTCACGGAAACATTGTCCTTCCAAATGTTCGCATCAGAATTGATGTCGATGTAGTATGGCATAGCGCTGGCAGTAAGATAGAAATATGCAATTAAACTTGGATCGGTGCTATCGCCTGTGAGAAGGGTGTCAGTTACATTTGTCTTTATCCAGTCGATCGAAAGATTGTCGATGAAAGAATTGAATGTCTCTGCTGCTGGCAGTTCTTCAATAAAGCCCTCCGCTGCTGCTGCATAAGCATCTTTAAATACCTGAGCCTGAGTTTGATCTGCAAGAACCAAAGTCAACAAGGTTTTCAGTGTGACTTTAATCAAAGAGCCCTGTGTCTCACTATCTGAAAGCCAAGCATTGTAATCTTGCCAACTGTTCAGATTTACAAACCTTTGAACAAGCTCTGAGTCATCTTCAAGAAGTTCAAGAATCGATTGATTGTAGCTTAAAATTTCCTTCGCAGTAAAGTAAGCTGGATAGAAGAAGAATGGCTCACAAGCACTTGTGTCAAATTCAAAATCAATTTTGCCTGGGTTGATGGTCACTGTTGTGATTGCAGTGATCTGTTTTTCTGCCGCAAGCACAGGAATGGAAATCAAATCTTGAATCGTGTAAGTCAAACGATATTGGCCAGACTGAGAAACCTTTGCAACATCGATTGAGTAAGCATTTGAGCTGCCCTCAAATGGTTGCCACGAACTGCCGTCTGCACCGCCATATTCCCATGTGGCTTTGCTCAAAGCAATGCCAGAATCGCTTGGGAGAGATGTGCTTGTGGAATTGATTGTGTAGGTTGCCTCATTGAATCCCACCTGCACTTCAAACGATGGATTGGCCATGTTTCCATAGGTGCCAGTAAATTGAGTGATGCTGTCGATGTTTGGCTCGTCTGCTGCAAAAGCCCATTTGATGTAGAGAGTCAAGATTGCGCTTTCATCATCAAAATTAAAATCTGTGAAGAAGGTTGTGTTGAAGATTGTGTCATCTGAGATTTCAACTTTTAATTCATAAACAAGTCCACCTGCTGTTTGTGTTTGAACCACATAGTTTAAGGATTCGATTTCATAGCCTTCTCTTGAAACTATGCCAGCTTCGATCATGCCGGGAACCATATCTCCAAGATTTGTGCCATATGGAACTTCGCCCGTGAAATATGTGCCATCATGTGAAACATCGCCTGGTTGTGAAATCGTTCCTCCGTTTGCATAAACGCGAAGGTCATAGCCTTTTTCGTTAAACACGGCCGACGCATTTTGGTTTTCTGTGTAGTTGTTGAAAACTGTCTCTGCGTTGATTCCGGTGGAGCCAATTTGCCATCCGCTGAAATTGTAGCCTGTTTTCTCCGCTGTTGGCAGTGTGCCAATCGGTTGTCCGTAGGTGACGATGATATACCAACCATCATCTGCGTTTCCCTGTAAAAGCGAAGTGTCTGTGATCGATTCGCCCTCGCCGAGCACGAAGTAAAGATTATAGTTGTTTGCATTGTATGTTCTTGTCACCGTGATCGTGTTTGTTCCACCAGCGTTGACAACGCTTGTTATGCCGTTGAAACTTGCAAAATCAAGGAAATAGTTGGCCTGGTCTTCGGTAAGGCTGCTGTCCTGAACCGTGTAGTTGTTGCCCGATAAAGCAAAGCTCCAGCCAACAGGCGTGTGCCCTGTTTTTGCAAAGCCTGCCATGATTTCTGTGACATCGATTGGTTGATCATAATAATAAGTTAAGCTTTCATTATTGCCAGTTGCTCCCTCACCTGCGGTGAAAGTGACTTGCGCTGAGTAAGGCGCCGACAAAATTTCGATATGCCAGCCGGTTTGGGTGAACATATTCAAAATTTCCTCGTTTTCTGCAAGCGCTGCCCTGTAACCCGAGAAGCTGGTTGCGCCGGTGCCAAAAGTATAGAAACCTGTTGTGCCATTTGCTATGTCAGCAGAAGATGGCCCGATAAGCACACGCGAGAGTCCATAACCTGCAAGCATCTGCAAGCTGAACGAACCGCTGTCTGGCTGAGCATAGGTGAAAGTGATTTGACTCACACCGTTTGCAACGGTTGCCAAATTCTTTCCGGCATCATGCACGCTTCCATCAAGTTCGTAATAAGTGCCGTTGCTGATTGTAACAGTTGTGGTTTTGCCTCGAACAACTGCATAGATTCCAAGATTGGAGGCTGGTGCCGGATCGATTGTGCAATTCTTTTCAAGTGAAATAACTGTGCCGTTTGAATAATACCAGCCAACAAACTCGTAATATTGTGAAATCAAGTTCAATTTAAGTTGAAGCTGGTCGCCATAATTATAGGTTGTTGTGAGCCCTTCAAATGAAATGATTGAAGCCAGCTCATCAGCATCTGTGATTGGATTTCCCTCAGCATCTAAAATCGGATTTGCAACCGATCCGCTGAATGGGAATCCGCCAGTGTAGGTGGCAGTGTAATTCACTTTTGCAAATGTGGCTGTGATTTGATACTCTCCTGCGCTTGCGATTCCTGAAAGAATCCAGGTTGTTTTATCTTGCTTGGTAAGGCTTCCCCCTTCCGTCCCTGTGAGGGTAAGGTTTGAAATTTGATAATATGCGTTGTTTGTGACAGTTATTGTCACGCTGTCTGAAACGATAAGGTTGTTCCAAGAAGCATTTTCGCCAGTTGAAACCGTTTGCGATCCAGACCTGATTGAAATTGTGCCTGGTTTTGCATTCGCATCATTGATGTATGTTTGATAGTCGAAAGTGAGTGACGCTGTGAAAACTCTTGATTTTGCAACGATGGTGATGCTTGGATCTTCTCCGATGGTTGTGACATCGATGGCAAAAGTTTTGACATTGTCGTCACCTGTTGGTGAATTGACTTGTGTAAGGTCGTTTACTTGATATGTGTCATATTCATAGTTTCCAACAATGGTTGCAACAAGGTTGAAAGTTTCTTCAACTTTTGTTGTGATCACGTAATTTCCATCTGAACCAGAAATCGAAGTTTGCGTTGAATCGTGTCCGCTGAGAGCAAGCGTGAAGTTTTCTGCCGTCACAGGAATTGAAATCGTGCTTCTTCTGATTTCAACATTGATTGTGGCATCTGCTGAGATGATTCCATCAACGGTGATGGTGTGAATTCCACTGCCTGCGTCATATTCATATGAAATGGTTGGTGTGCTGGTCAAGAAAGAGTCTGCCCCACCTGCACCACCAGAAATGGTTGGCGTTCCAACGATTTCATAACCTGAATTGAGTTTGAAGGAGAACTTAACCTCTTCATCAGCAAAGGCTCGGAAGGTGTATTGACCATTCGTGGTGCCATTTTCAATGATTGAAATCGTATCATCATCAGCAAAGTCCGTGTTGGTGTAAACGGCCGAGAGGTTTGTCATGGCATCAAGGCTTGCTTTTGCATCGTTTGAGTTGCCAAATGCCACAACCGTGTTGACAGGTTCACCCTGCCATTCTGCATACAAAGCAACGTTGATTTCATTTAATCCATCTTGATCCCACTGAACAGCGGTTTCGCCCTGTGGATAGGTGGCAGTGATCTCCTTGTTGATGTAATCTTCGTCCCATTTAATGATCGCTTCATAAATGACGTCGTCACCGCCTCTGGTTTCTGTGAGTTTTAAAAGGCTGTAACCAGGAAGCGTTTGAAGCATATCTGCAAGCTCTGACCAAGATTGGTTATAACTCAAAGATTCTGTTGCAGTGAGCTCTTGTTCTGGATTTGAAGGGTCGTTAAAGCCAGTGTAAACTGTTATATTGTAAGAAAGGTCTTTCCAGTCGGCAACTATAAAGTTGTAATCTTTAAGGCTTTCAGGCACACCTGCCAAATAGCCTGCTATATTATTATAATAGGTTGGAGACTCCGCGCTGTCCATGCCGTTTTTGAGGCCGAGCATCTTTTTGCCCAACGCAACGCCTTCTATAATAAGGTCGCCTTCGACAAAGCTTTCAGCGTCAACAGCCTTTGGCAATTCGGTGTGATATTTTTCAGAATAAAGTCCAACTGTGGCATTGTCGATCACGCTTCCGTCGCTGCTGACCAAAATTCTGTAACTTCCAATATCGGTTTTGCCCTCATCGCCATAGGCATAAATGATGCCAGTTTCGTCATCAACCACGTAAATGCTTTTGCCCACGATGTTGAGTCCGCCAGAGATGCTTGCATAATTGAACTGAACCGATCCAATTTTTGCATTGTAATTTGCAGGTGTGTAAATGTTGCCCTCATGTGTGAAGCTGTCGCCAGCATAGATCGTCACGCCATTTCCAATGTCGCCAAAGGTTTGAATTTCTGACAAGACGGACGATGGAAAGCTTACAAACGCCATATCATAGATGTCAGCAAGCACGGCGTTTTCAACATAGCCCGCAAGCCTTCCGGAATAAATGGTCGGAGTGTCGCCAGTGTAAGAATAAGCGAACTCATCGATCACCACGTCGTAGATCGCACCGCCGGAAACTTTACCAAACAAGCCAAAATGAAGATTATCTGAGGAAGCTGAATCAGGAGAGATGATCCCTGAGATCGTATAGCCGTTTCCGTTAAACCTTCCACTAAATGGAACTGTATCGGTTCCAATTGGTGTCCAAAGTTGTCCAGAAAGATCTATGTCACCTGCAAGCACATAATTTGCCGAAGCCCAAGATGTGTCGCCTCTGTAAGAAACTGCATAAGCAACATCGGCCAAATCATTTGCCGAAGAAATTATGTAAAAGGTTTGGCCATCAATCGTGGTGGAAGCAAGCCCAGAGGCAGAAATCTCCACACTAGGATCCGCAGCCCTAACCGTCGACTTTTCATCTATCGTTTTGTTTGCAAAGTTTGGCAGCAACACAAAAACGCCCAGCCCACACGTTAAAAACGCAAAGACTATGGCGAAGACCAAACTTGTCAGCTTTTTAGATTTTGACATAAATCTCTCCTTATAAAAAAATCTTTAATAAAGATTTTGTTACAAGTTAAGTATAGCACAACACAAAAAAAATAACCAAATAATTCGACCTTTTTTCACAAAAATTTTACCAGTCTCTCACATTTGTTTTTTCACAATTTTGCATTTTTATTTTTTTAGTTTTCAAGCTCAAAAAATTAATATTTTTTAAAATTTTTATGTATTTTTGCGTATTTTTTATTATTTTTCCATATTTTTATCACAATTATTTGACTTATTTAAAAAGTTGTGCTAACTTTTTAGCAAGAGGTTGACATGAAAAAAATCATTCTTACAGCGGACAGGCCAACAGGAAAACTTCATGTTGGGCATTATATTGGATCTTTAAAAGCCAGGGTCGAGCTGCAAAACAGCGGCGAATTTGACGAGCTTTACGTCATGATTGCAGACTCACAAGCCCTGACAGACAACGCAGGAAATGTTCAAAAAGTCCGAGATCACATATTGGAAGTTGCCCTTGACTATCTTGCTTGCGGCCTTGATCCAGAAAAAACTTGCATCTTTATCCAATCTGAAATTCCAGCTTTGACAGAGATGACTTTTTACTATATGAATCTAGTCACGCTATCGCGCTTAAAACGCAATCCAACCGTCAAAGAGGAAATCAAACTGCGAGGCTTTGAGGAAAGTGTGCCGGTTGGGTTTTTGACCTATCCAATAAGTCAAGCGGCCGATATCACCGCTTTCAACGCAAACATAGTGCCCGTCGGCGAGGATCAACTGCCAGTGATCGAACAGGCGCGCGAAATCGTGAAAACATTCAACAATTTGTATGGCGAAACCTTGGTTTTGCCAGAAGCCGTTGTGCCAAAACAAAAATCACAAGCAAGGCTTGTTGGAATCGATGGAAAGGGCAAAATGAGCAAATCGCTTGGCAACTGCATCTATCTAAGCGACGACGAGCAAACCATCAAACAAAAAATTATGTCCATGTACACGGATCCGGACCACATCAAAGTGAGCGATCCTGGCAAAGTTGAGGGAAACGTGGTTTTTGCATACCTGGACGCATTTATAAAACCCGACTCTTTTGAAAAATACCTTCCAGAATACAAAAATCTTGAAGAATTAAAAGCCCATTATCGCAGAGGCGGACTCGGTGATGTCAAAATAAAATTATTTTTAAATAATATTTTACAAGAAATTTTAAAACCAATTCGTGAAAAGCGTGAAAAATTGGCACAAAATCCAGAAAAAATATATGAAATATTATTTAAAGGTTCAGAAAAAGCCAATTTAGTTGCAAACAAAACAATGGAAAAAATTAAATCGGCCATGGGAATCAATTACCGAAAAGATTTCGCAAATAAAAAATAATTAAAATATATTAAAAATTAAAAAAATCGCATATTTAATGCGATTTTTTATTGTTTTTTTTAATAATAAATCTTAATTTTCTTTTTTGATCTTTTTCAGAAGCATAACCTATTCCTATCCTTTTCCAGATTTAACACACAAAACCTTTCCAACAAGTTCTTTTGCAACCAATTTTGCTTCGCGCTCAAAAAACTCTCTTCCTAATCTTTCCATTCTGCTTTTGCTGCGTCTATGAGTGCGCAGAGCTCCTCAACTGTTTCTGCCACCTCAAACTTTAATGAACCCTCGTCCAAAAAACCATGCTTTACACACTTGTTTAATTGAGCGAACAGATCATCAAAGTAGCCTTTATAATTGTAAACCAAAACATCTCGATCGTGCTCATGATATTTTTTTGTTTCAACAAGATACATAAATTCTTCAATCGTTCCCGATCCACCAGGAAGCACAACGATGGTCTCGCACTGATCCTTGATGTCTATAAGCCTGCCGGCTTCATCTTCCACCACTTTAAGCTCTTTAAAATTCAGATGCGGAAGATCCTTTTTAAACTTTTTTGGCAAAATCATGTAAATGTCGTTGGAATATTTTGCAAACTCTTCGACAACATAACCCATAATGCCAGTGTAACCCCCGCCATTTGCGATTGTCCAGCCAGTGTCTGCCACATGCTTTGCAATTTTGCTGATATTTTCGAGCAATTCTTTATCCGTTGGCATTTTCATTCCACATGCCATAAAAATCTTTTTCTTTGCCACGATGCCACCTTCCTTAACGCTTTTTATTTTGATTATTATACCATATTTACTCAAAATAAAAAACTTTTATCACTCAAAAAACAGGAACGATCAACTCATTCCTGCGTGTTTGAAAAATTCTTTGGTGGTCATTAACCCTGAGCGATTGTAGCGCTTTAAAGTTTTTAATTTGCTTTCATCGCCCTTTTTTAAGTGATTTATCCCCTCATTGCAGGTCAAAAAAGCCTTAAATCCCAAGCTGGAAAGAATCTCACAGCTTTCTGTGGAATACTTCCCAAACGGATAGGCAAATATGTTCGTGGTGAAACCGCACTTGTCTTTGAAACAGTCTTCAAGCCTGGTGACGTCTTCCGTCAAGTTCTTTTTGTAGGTTTCATAATCTTCACTAGCCTTTTTCCCAATGCCATAGCGCGGTTTTAAATTGTGCATATTGTAAGTGTGGTTCCCTATTTCAAAAAACTCATTTTCTTGAAGGGCTTTGATCTCTTCCCATGTCAAATGAGAATAATTTGGATTGTCAATATCTCCACTCGAAGTGCTGTATTCACTGTAATTCCCCACGATGTTTATCGTGGCCCTAAACTGCAATTCTTCAAAAATCGGCTTTGCATAGTAATAATTGTTGTAATGTCCGTCATCAAAGGTGATCACAACCGGCTTTTCAGGCAAATCGCCGTTGCCCTCACAAAAATTGATCAGGTCAGAAACAAACACGCTTTCATACCCATGCTCTTTAAGCCAAAGTAGATCGTTTTTTAAATCGTCCGGAGATATGATATATTGCCCCCTTCTGGATTTCAAAATCGAATGATACATTAAAATTGGCACATCAACAACCTGATTGTCGGCAAAAACAATTTCAGACTCGATCGGCCCTGCCAACAAACAAAACAAACTCGACAAAATCAAAACAAAAATCAGCAATCTTTTCATAGCCTTATTGTTTGTCGAAAAATGGAAATAATTCCAATCTGCTGCAAAATCTTGTCAAAAATTAAATCTTTGTTTCTGTTATCTCTTTTATTTTGTTTGACATAAACTTTTTAAGGTTGTATCATAATACAAAAGGAGGTTTTGACATGGCTAAAAACACTAAAAAATCATCTTCAAGCTCATCTTCAAGCGGAATGTGGGGACTTAACAAGATTTCGTTTTGGATTATTGTTGCAGTAACCATTCTCTATGCGGTTGCATTGATCCTTGCCGCTTGTGGCGTTTCTTCTGTTGCCGTTTCGGCTCTTCAAGGAATCGCAGCTGCTGCAATGATCGTGATTGTTTCAATTTTGGCTTGGCGATATGTTAGACCAAAACAAGCAGTTTGGAAAGTGCTTTACTTTGTTTGCCTTTTGATTGTAATCGCCGGCATCATCGTTCCACTTGTAGTTCAATAGTTCTTTAAAATAAAAAAGCGGGAAATCTTCCGCTTTTTTTGTTTTTTTTCTTGATTATTTTTTTAAGTTCATGTATAATGTTTAAGCATGGAGGATTGGCTGAGTGGTTTAAAGCGGCGGTCTTGAAAACCGTTGACGTTAACAGCGTCCGCAGGTTCGAATCCTGTGTCCTCCGCCAAAAAACTTGGCGTCGGCACCTGACCAAAAGGCTGACGCCTTTTTCTTTGTTTTTATTTTGAGATATGTTAAAATCTTAAGAGGTGACTATGCAAAAACAATTAAATCATCAGGAATTTAAGCACAGACAAAAGGTGCGTAAAAACAACATAATCTTCGTACTTGAAAATTTGCAACATATGGAAAATATAGGCTCTGCACTAAGAATTGCTGATGGCTTTAATATAGACAGCGTGATTATTGTTTCAAAAGAGACATTGGATTTTAGAAAAATTAAAAAAATCTCAAGAAATTGCAACAACACAATTAAATACAAAATTGTGTGCAGCGACGATGAGGCGCTTGAAATTTTAAAGCAAAAACATTTCACTCCAATAAATCTTGAAATCACATCAAGCAGCGTACCATTGCGAGAAGTTGATTTTGCCAGATTAGACAGAGTTGCCTTAATTGTTGGAAATGAAAATCACGGCATCAGCGACGAGATGTTAAGTAAAGTGCCACTTTCAGTGCACATTGATTTATATGGCAACAACTCTTCACTAAATGTTGCAACCGCACTGGCAATCGCCGTCTACCATGTGAGCGAGAGTTTTAAAAAATAAAAAGGCGCAAAGGCCTTTTTATTTTGTAGGATAAAAATATGATGTAGTCATGTCTAAGTAGTTTTCACCGCTGTAATTAAGATAAGCTTTTGAAACAGCTTCTTTAAATTCTTTGCCCGTTTTGCATTTCAGCGCCAGAGTTTTTAAGTTTTGAAGATAGCTGATTTTTGTTTTAACATCTTTTAAATCCTCTGGGGTGTAATGCGATGTCAACACAAGATCATATCCTTTGGCTAAAAAATCATTCAACGTTGAAATGATTGCGTCCGCATGAGCTTGTCCTGCGACTATCGAGTGACAATCATGTCCCAACATGTGCGTGTAAACGGCCTTAATTTTAGGAATTACAATATCGAAACCTTCCTCGTTGTCAATTATTTCAAACTCAATTCCAGCTATTTTCGTTTTCCCATTTTTCAAAAAATTTGTTGTTTTGTGTATTGAGCTGTCAAAAACAGGTCCAAACGCCCGTGTAAAGTTGTCGATCAAAGCTTTGCCTCCTCCATTGTGTCCATAATCGTCGGCATGTTTGGTTGCATACTTTTTGCAATCTTTGAGAAAGGAAGCTCCGGACGCATGGAAAGAAATCAAAACTCCTTCCACTTTTAAATTTGTCGCTTTTAAATAATCTTCAAACTCTGTGATGTTGTCATAAAAGCAAGGGCTTTCAATAACAACAGCTTTTCCGTTTTTTTCAACAACGAAAACCTCGTCAGCCAAAAAATCATTGGTTTTGTAAGCATGAAGCCTTATGTCGCCGAAATCATAAAGGCCGACCTCTCCCTTTTTCAATTTTATCGTTTTGCAATTTGTTTTTTTCATAAAAAAATTCTCCTTTTAACTTATTGACATTTTTTTCTGTCAGTGTTATCATACCACAGAAGGTTACAAAATGTTTCTATGCACTTTTTTGTAATCTAAGTAACTTTTGGTAACTTTTAAATTTAAAAGGAGAAATATATGCTAAATAAAGATGAATTGCCGGAATGCCCAGTCGCCACCACAATTTACTTGATTGGAAACAAATGGAAACCTTTGATCATACGTGATTTGCTCAAAGGAACGCAACGATTCAAATCCCTTCAATACGGGATTGAAGGAATTAGCGCAAAGGTGTTGACAGAAAACCTTAGGCAAATGGAGGAAGACGGCCTTGTAAAGCGAGAGATTTTTGCAGAAATACCATTGCGTGTTGAGTATTCTTTAACCACACTTGGCCAAAGCATTCAACCTATTATCGCTGCATTGGCAGAATTCGGGACAGAATATAAAAACCAAGTCAAAACTCGTGAGGAATAAAACAATCAATTTTTTTTAAATTAATAAAACCAGTCCAATAGAGGCTGGTTTTGTTCTTTGTCAATTTTTGTCTTCCTGCTCGTGTTTTTCGATAAGCGGAAGGTATTGCTGTGCGACTTGATAGTAGTCGCTATATTCATCTTGGTCTCCACTTGCAATTAAATAATTTTCCCAATCGATTCGTTGCTCACAAACCTGTCTTGCTAGATCATATCTCTCTGCTTTTATAAAATTCTCAACACTATATTTAATGGCATCGTATTCCCAGAATTCTGGATCAATGCAGTCTATATAATACCAAATATATCCAATCAATTCATAGTTGCTGGTAGGTTCCAGTTCTTCTTTGATATAGTCATAAAGAGCATCGATATCACAGAGAGAAAAACGAATATCTGTACGGTATTCGGCTTCGCTTGCTTTTATTCGTTCCCGTTCCGCTAAAAATATCGCTCCGACCTCTGAACTTTTTATGTTATTAAAATAATTTAATCTAATGTCATGTACAGCTTCAGATGCATCATGATAATCTTTGACCTCTTCAAACTTAATCAGCCAATCTGTGGCTATTCGAATTATGTTTATGGCATCCTCAAAATTTAATGGTCGTCCTTGTCCAAACACCTTTTCAGAGACACCATTATCTACTAACATTTGTTTTAGATTGAATCTGTCTACCATGCTTCACCTTTTTGCTTTGTTTTTTCTGTTGCTTTTGCTTGGGCCGCTCAACAGACCGCCCAGAATCTCGGCCGCTCCGCCAAACAACATCACAGCGCCAATCACTCCAACTGCCAGGGCCGTGTTTTTTCTGTTTTTGCTGTTGATCTCTTTTACAAAATTCAACTTGCCGATCCATTCGTCGCTCACACCCAAAACATAGGCGTAAGGAAGAACTTGATAATAGAGCTCTGGATTGTCTTTGACCAATTTTTCCATTTTGTCCTTTTCTGCAAGTTCTATATATTTTTTTAATCCAAGCAATCTGCCCAACATTCTTTTGCCCTCTGCGTTGCGATATTCAATCAGCGGGCAGAGAATGAAAGTGATCAAGGTCACAAGCGTTGCAAAGCTGATCAAAAGCAGCACATACAAATTGTTAAACGCAAACACCAAATTTAATGCGGCAAACACCAAAAACAAAACCAATCCCAAAATGTAAAGCACCACACTTTTGATCTTTTTCTGCACATACACCTTGCTTGACACGCTTGCAAATATTGCGCTGATGGCAAAAATCACAACTCCGCAAAAGATCGAAAAATTCCCTCCGGTTCCAAGAAAATATGAAATGAAAACCAAAAGAAGTGCACTTCCAATTGCGAAAAACGAAGACCAGTTTTTTGTTTTGGCGTCATAATATCTTTTGTCATTATCTTTCTTTATTTGTGTTGAAAGTCCGCCAGAAATAGGTTGCAAAAGTTTTGAAAGTTGTTTTATGTTGACTTCTGTTGCTCCGGCGAATATAGCTGAGAACATGTTTTTTTCATATTCTTTCATGCCCTCGTCGGCATCTTTTAATTTTTTAAGAATGACCTCTCCGCCCTCTTTTTCGTCAATTTCCAAATACTTTTTTTCTGCCCAGTAAACAAGAAGCGCGCTAATGTCGCGATCGTCCACTCTCCCATCGATCAAGTAGCCTGCATCTGCTGGCGTCATTCCTTCTGGTGCAGAAAACTCTACCACTTCGATCACCGGTTTTCTGCGCTTCAAAATCGTGAACACGACAACGCCGATCAACATGGCAACAAGCACGACCATGAAAACGCCGAAGAAGACCAAAAATGAGTCTATCCCGAAAAACTTTTCAAACGGAATTATCCCAATGCCTATAAATAAAAAGATCAGCAAAAAAATGCCGATCCCTATAAAATTCAAAAATTTCATTAAAACTCCACTTTTGGCGCATTGCGTTGTGCAACATCGTCAATCGCAAACAGCACTTTTTCTTCAAATTTATAATGTTTTGCAACTATATTAGATGGAAAAGTCTCTCTTTTGTTGTTGAAAGTTTTAACTGCACCATTATAATATTTCCTTGAATTTGCAATCTCTGTTTCGATGTTTTGCAAAGAGTTCATCATTTCCATATAATTTTGATTTGCTTTCAATTCTGGATAGTTTTCTGCAACAGCAAACAGAGATTTTAATGTGCCTGCAAGCCAGTTTTCGTTTTTAGCTTTTTCTGCTGGTGTGTCGGCAGTCATGCAGGAATATCTCGCCTTCATAACATCTTCAAGCGCAGCCTTTTCATGCTTTGCATAACCTTTGACGGTTTCCACAAGATTTGGAATAAGGTCATATCTTTTTTTCATGTAAACGTCCATTGTTGAATAACCTTCGTCCACATCATTTTCCATTCTAACAAGCTTGTTGTAAGTGCTGATCCACCAAATAGCAAAAATCACGCCGCAAAGCAGCAACACTCCCAAAACAATGATAAGAATAATCCACCATTCCATATTGATTCTCCTTTCTATACAAGTATATGATAACACAGATAAAAAAAGATGTAAAGTTTTTTTCATTGCTTTGCAAACGCAAACTCTCCTTTTGGAACAATTTTCTTCGCATGAGAGTAAGCGCAAAATGCACTAGCATTTTCGTCTGACGCTTTAAGCAAAAAAATCGAGCTGCTCCGTATGTGGAAATCCGATAAGCAGCACAGTTACAATATCAGACAAAAAAATTAATCCAAACCTTATTGAGTCGCGACCAACTCGCCAATGCAATGCGAGTTGCGTTTGGTCGCGAGAATGCGATGATAATTTTAACCCTTTCTTGGAACAATTTTCTTCGCATGAGAGTAAGCGCAAAATGCGTCAGCATTTTCGTTTGGCGCTTTAAGCAAAAAAAACGAGCTGATTTTAAGCTTTCGAATAGAAAGCGCTGCCTCAGCTCGATTTTTTTGCTGGTGCAAGAGATGGGAGTTGAACCCACACGACTTTTGAAGGTCACTGGCACCTGAAACCAGCGCGTCTGCCATTCCGCCACTCTTGCAAAAGATTCTGCCATTAAAGCTTTTTCATTATATAACATCACTTTGCTTTTTGTCAATAAAAACCCGACCAATGCTTGGTCGGTTTTTGCAATAGTGCTATCATTTCAGGTTTTTTGCAACATTTTTAATAAACTTTTTGCTGGAAAACGAGCAACCCGAGGTTTTTAATAAATATCTTATATCCCTTTCCACACTCGCCGAAGTTTTTCCGTATTTTTCTGCAATTTTTGGAAATACATCTTTATATAGCGCAAGTTTGCCTTGATGAGACAGAGACATTTCAATCGCCTCTTTCAAAAAAACATAACCCTTGCGTTTTGCGTTAAGAAACTTCAACTCTTGCACGATTTTATCTTCCATGCGCCGCCTCCTTTTAGTTTCTCGGTGACATGTTGTTACAAATAATATGTTAGCGGAATGCTACTATAAAGTCAAGAGTAAACGACAAATTTCGACATTAAAAGTGAGACATTATGAAAGGTTTAAAAGAAATCAGAAAACAGAAAGGCTTTAATCAACTTTACGTGGCAACCAAACTAAACATTTCACGCGAAGCGCTTTCATATTATGAAAACGGCAAGCGCGAACCTAGTTTTGCCACACTCAACGCGATGAGTAAATTTTTCAATGTCTCAATAGACTATCTCATAAACGGCAAAGAATTTCAAAAAAGATAAAGGCAGGTTTGGCACCTGCCTTTTTAAAAACTTTCTAAAAACAATTTGTAAAAGCGATAGTTTTCATATAGATCAAACTTTGAAATAACCTCCCATGGCGCATGCATAGAGAGCACGGGAAGTCCAGCATCGATGACCTCCATTCCATATTCTGCAAGAATATAGGCGATGGTGCCTCCTCCGCCGACATCAACCTTGCCCATTTCCGTAAACTGACAGGCGATGTCGTTTTCTTCCATGATCTTTCTAAGTTTTGCAATGTATTCGGGATTGGCGTCATTAGAATCCGATTTTCCGCGGCTTCCTGTATACTTACAAAACGCCACTCCGCGCGAAAGAAAAGCCTCAGTTTTTTTGTTGGAAGACTCCGGCCAGTTTGGATCAAACCCGGCAGTGACATCACAAGAAATCACCTGGCTTTTATTCAAAGCGCGTTTGAAGGAAAGTTCATTATATTCTCCGGCGAGCTTCATAACTTCCGCCACCATGTTTTCAAAAAATCGGCTTTTCATGCCGGTCGCACCAAGAGAGCCCGTCTCTTCCTTGTCCACCAAAATTATTGCGGCGGTTTTGTTTGGATTTTGACAAGCTATCAGTGCCCTGGCAACCGCGTAGGCGCAACTGCGGTCGTCGTGACCATAGCCCATTATCATGCTTTTGTCAAGACCAAAATCTCTTGGCCGTCCCGCTGGAACCACCTCGATTTCGGCCGAGGCAAAATCCTCTTCTTCAATGCCGAACTTTTGCAAAATTCTTAAAATTCCCTCTTTAACTGAGCCGTTTTCTGGCTTGCTTCCAACAATCAAATTGAGCTGTTCACCTTTTATATCCACAGCCTTTTCCTTGTCTGAAAGATGCGGCAAAAGGTCGGTCACCCCCACAACAGGATCTTCGCGATCCTCTCCGATTTTAATGTCAATCTTGGTTCCATCTTTTTTGCAAACCAGCCCATGTAGTGCCAACGGAAGTGTCGTCCACTGATATTTTTTTATGCCTCCGTAATAGTGAGTGTCGAACATGCAAAAACCCGAACCTTCATAAACAGGGTTGCTTTTCAAATCCAATCTAGGACTGTCTATATGTGCGCAGAGAATGTCCATTCCCTCTTCAAGCGGAGCCTTGCCAAGTGCAAAAGCCACCAAAGCTTTGTTCATGTTTATGACAAAAACCTTGTCCCCCGGCTTTATTTTTTTTTGCGCTCTTATCAATCCATTTAGATTTGAAAATCCGCAGTTTGAAAGCTGTGCAGAAAAATACTTGATGCACTCCCTCTCGGTTTTACAATCATTTAAAAAAGACTTGTAATCTTCTGAAAACAAGTCTATTTCTTCCAGCCTTTCTTGCGAACATTTTTGCCAGCCATTTGTTTTCATGGCATTATTATCTGTTAAAAGAGGCAAATTTATTCTTAAAAATGAAATTCCACGCTGTAAGCCGTTGGCACATCTTCAATTTTGACGCTTTCTGAAATTTCCAGCCCCGCGATAGCCAAAATGTTGTTGCCTTCTGCCAGCACAGGAATAAACGCGCGCTTTCTTTGTGGGACCTTTTTGTCAATCAAAAAGGATTTGAGCTTTTTGGTTCCTCCGCCAAATTTGGTGAAGACGTCGCCGTCTTCTCTAAATCTCCATTGCGCGGTCTTTGGAACCTTGCGATAGTCAAGATAGATCACGCCTTCGCGCGGCGAAAAATCTTTGACTCTTTTGACAATCATTTTGCCCATGCCAGGAACTTCGAATTCTCCACACTTGAATTCGCAGTTGAATTTTGGCACTTCGATTTTTCTGTTGTAAAGAGTGAGATATTCATAATCTTTGACAGCCACCACATCGAACGGCAACGAAAGTCTCTTTCCATTTTCTCCATCAAGCGCCAAGGCCATAAGAAGCTCCACATGCTTGCGTTCAAAGTCCACTTTCACGCCGATGTTTTTGAGCACTTTGATGATCAATCTTGAAGCGATCGGTTTTTTGTAAAGAAAATAGCTCAAAGGAATTTTTGCTTCTTTGTCCTCATATATAACGGCGTCATCATAAACTTGAGAACTGATAAAATCGTCATCTTCTTTAAGCGTCGCGCCAAACTGACAAACGGCTTTGATCGCTCCCGGCCATTTCTTTGAAATTTCTGGCAACACGACGTTTCTTAAATAATTGCGTGAGTAAGAGTTGTCCTTGTTCGAGCTGTCCTCAACATAATCGAGGTTGTGAAGATTTGCATAATCCAAAATCTCCTCCTTTGAAGTTGTGAGCAGCGGCCTGATATATTTGCCATCTCTCATCGCTTCCATGCCTCTTGCGCCGGCCATTCCAGCACCTCTGAAAATGTGCATCAGAATGGTTTCTGCTTGATCGCTCAAATGATGCGCCAAGGCGAGTTTGTCAATCACATCTTTTCTAAATAGTGATTCAAAAATTGCATATCTTCCCTCTCTCGCAGCCGTCTCCACACTGATCCCCTTTTCCTTTGCAAGTTTTGGCGCCTCGATACGAAATTTATACGCCCTCACTCCCATCTCTCTGCATTTGGAAATGACAAAATTGGCCTCATCTCGAGATTCTTCACGAATGCCATGGTCGATGTGAATGGCCACCACTTCGATGTCTAGCCTCTCTGCATTCTCATGCAAAAAGTGCAAGAGCGCCATGGAGTCGCTCCCTCCACTCACTCCCACGCCGATTCTTTCACCAGGGCTTGTAAGTTTGTTTTGTTCGATAAAATTCAACACATTCTGCATAATTTAACCTCATGTGTTGAAATTATACACTATATTTGCCTCTAAATCAAGATTTTCTTTAAATTAAGTGCCAAAAATTTTGACAACGAGCACGGTCATGTCGTCGCGTGGGCGGCCATCGTTGTTGGCCAAAGCCTGCTCCAAAATTTTGTCAGCGATATTTTGCGGATTGGAAGAATAACAGCTTTTTACAAAATCCTCCATTGCCTCATCGCTTGCAAAGCTGTCTGACACGCCATCTGTGATTAAAATGATGTTGTCTCCATCGCCAACCACCATCTTTTTTGTGACAGGTGCTGCCTTGTCCACAATCCCTAGCGGCAAGGCTCCGCTTCCGATCTTTTTGCTCCCCTCGCTTGACATGATGATTGAAGCAGGCGACGCCATTTTTACAAAGTCCGCCAATCCGCTTTTTAGGTCCACCACACAAACATCAAGCGCAGAAAACTTCTCCTCTCTTTGCAAAGACAAAAGCTTGTTCACACTTGAAAGCACGAGATCGCTTTCAAACCCCGCTTTGTAAAAATTTTCAATTAAGCCAATCGCAATCTCACTGGTGTTTTCGGCCTCCTTTCCACTGCCCATGCCATCACAAAGGGCAAACATAAATCTGTCACCGTCAAGCTTTTGCACGCTGTGGCTGTCTCCGCTTGTTGGGCTGCCAGATTTGGCAATAGAAGCGATGGCAAAAACGCAATCGAATTTGGGTGCGGTTTTCAGGCTCAAACTCGTCCACCCTGGTTTTGAAGATGGAAACTTTTCATAAACCGTCATCTTTGATTTGCAAATTCTGCCAATAATATCTGGGATTTTTAACTGTTCAGCATCAATATTTCTCACCACGACAGACGCCTCGCAAGTGCGCGCATCTTTTTCATAGACCACCACGTCGGAGCAAACTATGTCATTAAACAAAAGTTCGTCCACAATCTTTTGCTCACGCTTCCCGTCGAATGCAATTTCAGTGTCCACCTCTTTGGAAAGATTTCTCATAACACTGGAAATACCTCCAAGCTGATCTGCGATGAGAAGTTTTGAAGTGTCGATGTTTGAAAGCATTCCGCTGTAAGATTTGTATTGCCTTGTCAATGCGTTGGTGGCCGTGATTATGCCATTCACGCGTCCGCACCTGGCATTTAAATAGTTTGGTATGTCAAGCAATGTGACCTTATTCTTTTCAAAAGCGATGGTCACAAGTTCGTCAAGCACTCGCGAGGTTTCTTCTTGATAGGTTCTGTGGCACCTGGCCCTGTCCGGACAGGTTTCGCAGTTGCGTGCGATGATTTCATCTTTTAACAATTTCTTAACTTCATCTTCACTCAAATTTTGTTTGACAAGGCTTCTAAAAACTTTGTTCATTTCACCAAACACATCTGAAAGCGAGGCCAAACGTCGATGCAAAACTTCGCGGTTTCGATTGACCACATTCTTGACCGCCGTCCGGTCGCTTTTTAAGTCAAAAATGCCTTTGATCATGTCATAAACCTTGTCTGGTATCGCCATAAAGACGAGTGCACTCAGCCCGACAGGCAAGATTGAAAGCCAGTCAAAACTTGCATAAAGGTTGAAATAGAAGCCGATTATCAGCTCCGCAGCAACCAAAGCGAAAGCAGAAAAATATTTGCGATAGGTTTTAAATGGAGAAATTGCAAGCGCCCAAAGCATAAATGGAGCAATAAAAAGTGGATTGTTTGTTGAAAGCAAGGTTCCAAAGCCCAATATCGCCGCCACGAAAACCGAATAATAATTTTTTGAACAATAAGTGATTGCGAGCAAAGCGAATGCTACAAAAAGTTTTAAAAAAGAAAATCCCGCAATTTCAAGTGACACGAGTCCCGCCGCAAGCGCAACCAAAATCACGCCGCCAGACAGCATTTCCAGCGCAGACAGCCTGTAAGAAAATCCACGAACAAAAACGGCCTCAAAAAGAGTGATGCACCCCAGCATGAAAACCACCCCTAAAAGTGTTGAGGCGACCGAATAATAGATCGCGCCACTCACGCCAGAAGTTGCAGAAAAGGCGATGCTGGCCACTTGACTGAAAATGGCAAAAATGACAAGCTCCCATATTGCCATGTTTTTCTTGCAAAAATAATGAACCAAATACGGCACTAAAATAAACGCCACACAGCAAATCGCACCTATCACCCCGGTCAAACTGTGATCTACGACGACCGCGCTGACAAAGTAGGCTGGACAAACCAACCAAACCTTTTGATTTGCCCAAACCAAGGCAAACATCATCGCAAACGAAAAAGGAAAAATCAAGCCCGCTATGGATGCATGTTCCAAAACAAAAAACAGCCCCACAAAAACGATTGCAATCGCCACGTAATAAAGCTTTCCCAAAAACTTCATTTCCATCTCCTGCAACCGATTATAAAGCATTAAAAAAGCCCGCTATAACAATATTTGCAGGCTTTTTGTCAAAATATTGAAAGTTTTGTTGTTTGATTTTTAAGCAAGATTTTTGCTGCCGACAAACCTTTCCACCTCGTCAACGGTTTTTTCGAGATCGATGTTTTGAATCACCGCGTCAAACTGCCCGGCAAATTCACGCTCCATCTCGTATCTGCCCATTCTAACCTTGACCATCTCTTCGCTTTCGCCACGTTTAAGAAGGCGGGTTTTCAAAATTTCATCTGGCGCGTCTAAAAACACAGTTTTGCAGTTTTCTCTGCCGAGATAGGCTTGAATCTTCAATGCTCCATGCACATCAATGTCTTTTATGTAATTATCTTTCGATTGTTTTATCTCTTCAAGCGTTGCAAAAAGTGTGCCATAAAACAAATCGGCGTGCACATTTTCATATTCAAAAAATTCTCCCCTCTTCACCATCTCGTCAAACTGCTCACGGCTGACATGAATATAAGGACCATTGTCGTTTTCCCTCTTTGGCCTGGTTGTCACAGTTTTCATCGATTTAAGGCCCGGGTGGCGTTTTTTGAGCTGGTCTATAACCGAATTTTTCCCCACTCCTGACGGGCCTATCAAAATCGTCAACATCTTCTTTCTCCTTTAAGGGAGTTTAACATATTTTTGTCTTTCAAGCAAATGATTACATTTCAAAGAACTGCAAAATTCCACACAACACCGCATAACACATGTCTTTGCGATAACTTTCGGTTAGCAAAAGTTGCTCCTCTTCTGGATTTGACAAAAATCCAAACTCCACCAAAGCCCCTGGAAGCGGTGTGCAATTTAAAATGAAAAAATCGCCTTCGTTTGGCAAACTTTTTGCGTATTCAAAACTCTCATACAAAAAAGTTTGAATGCTTTGTGCAAGCTCCTTGCCAGACTCATTCCCTAGTCCATAAAAAACATGCGCACCGCGAGAGGAAGCGAGCGGAAAGGCATTCATATGCACGCTTATCACAAGGTCTGCATCACTGTCCTCAATGATTTTTTGCCGTGCCTCCATGTCGGAGCGCTTTTTGTTTGAAGCGAGTGGTGAATACAGTCCGTTTAAATCATTTCTTGTCATGACAACGCCAAAACCATACCTTTCACAAAGGTCTTTTAAGGTTTCGGCATAAAGCAAATTTAGTTCGTTTTCAGTAACACCGCTCGTCTTGCCCACGGCCCCACCGTCCTTGCCGCCATGTCCGGCATCGATGACTATCGTGTACTCTGGTTTTGGCATTGATGAAGTTTTTATCACTGCCATCGAAATTACAGTAGACAAGCCCAGCAGCACTGCAAAAACCAAACAAAGGGTCTTTTTCTTGATGGTATAAAATTTAATTCGCATAAGGTATTTTATTATCTAAAAACAATTTGTATAACAAATAACAAGTTATAAGAATAGGTGGAGAAACAATCTCAAAAAACTTTGAAATATTGCCACAGGAGGTGCTATAATGGGAATGTGTAAGCCTAGTGGCGGAATCAGTAAGCAAATAGGAAGAGTAGGTGATCTAAAAACCACTGGAGAACCAAACACTAGAAAAGATTTATATAACGAAGATGGTAAACTCATACAGCAAAGATGGTATGGTTCAGATGGAAACGCAATTTGGGACCGAGATTGGTCTCATGGAGGTAGAGAACACGAATGGCCACATGATCATAGTTGGGATTGGACTAATCCGCAACACCCAGATAGACCTGCATATGAAGACGAATATGGGAATAAAACAAATTCTAGTTATTGTTAAAAGGAGATATTATGAAAAATAAAAGCATTTACGATGAAATTTTTGATAAACCATGCTCAGTTTGTGGCAAGTTTATTAAAAAAGATATTTATGATCAAGGTTCCTGTCCTTATTGTAAATGGAAAAATAACCATTTTGCCGAGATAAATCCAAATAATGTGTTGTATCCCAACCTAATCTCACTAAATAAAGCGAAAAAACTTTATAGTGAAGGTAAACATTTTGAGCCTGATTTAGACGAATTTATGGAAGCTTTGCACAGCTATAGCGAAATGCAATTTGAATATAATGGTGTTTATTATGCTGTTGAACTTGTTTTTAATGGTAAAAGTGAACCACAAATCAGTCTTTATAATTCTCAAACAAAAGAAACAACATTTTTTAACAATGATGAAGATTTCAAAAACAATGCTAAAGTTGATGGTAAAATTTTAAAAGATATTTGGGATGATACAACCGACAGAAATTGGTTGCAATAAAAGCTTGCCACTAAACAACTTTGATTCAAGCTTCGGCTTTGCTTGACAAAACTTTCAAAATTTTCCATACTTTTAACATGATCAAATCTCTTTTGTTGGCACTTTCCTTTTTCTCGGTGATGAACTTTTCTTCCACGGTTGGAGACAGCGTTTTTGTGCTTTCAGACTCTGCGTATCTTTACTCCGTCCCTTCTTTGACAAGCGAAATAGTCGTGGAACTTGAAAAGGGCGACGAGCTTTCGCTGGTGAGTTCAACACAAACCGATGGCTTTTGGCAGGTTGTTTATCAAACCGATTTGGAAACATATGAAGGTTTTGTATACAGCGAACTGGCAGGTCCTGTTTCTGACAGTCAAGAAGTTCTGCTCTCCTGCAACGCCACGATAATAAACAGCACTCAGGTTTTGTCCATCTCTTCGTTGGAGCCTGTTTGCCAACTTGAAAAAGGCACTCGCGTGTTTTTGTATGAAGGCTATGACGATTCAAAGGATTATCTTGCAATACGATTTGAAAATGACGGCCAAATTTTAACCGGCCAAGTCCGAATTGAAGATGTCCAACCAGACGGCGTCAATGCCGCCTTGATCGTTGCCATCACAGCGATCGTTGCGATTGTCAGCATAATTATCATTTTGCTTGGCATAACCAAGAAAAAACGGCACAAGAAATTGAAAACTGAAAATTGATCTGTTAAACTCCTTGAAAAAAGGAGTTTTTTTCATATGAACGAAATCGACATGTTGAAAGACACAACAGAAAAATTAAAAAGAGACCTGTGGTCACTGACAAACGAAACTTTGTCTGGAATAGATTTAACCCAGCTCAGCTCGCAGCTTAGCTCAATTTCAACTTCGATCACCAATCTGGACACAAGGCTTGATGCGGTTGAAGCGCAGCTGACGCCAGAAACCCCTGTCGTGCTGTTTGACAAAGACAGCACTTCTTCTGCAACAAATCTTGGCTTCACTGACGGCTGGCTGCCAGACAATTCCATCACTTACGCCACACTTTCCAGTTTTAAGTACTTGAAAATTTACCTTACAAGTGGCGACAGTGAAAGCGTTTTCACCGTTCGTGTGCCTTCCGCTGGTGAGGCTGATGGCTTTGTTGTTTCACACATGTTTCCACAAAACTCGCGAGGATATGTGGCGATTGTTTTGACTTTTGCACAAGACCTGGGCTCAATCGAGTTCTCCGACATGGCCTATTTCTATTTCACAGGCACTTCCGCAGCCGTTGCAAGAATCACTTGGTATGACACCGACCTGCCAGCGCACGGTTTTATTAGAAAAGTGGAAGGCTTCACAAAATAAAAAAAACGACGACCCTAGAAATCGTCGCAAGCTTTTTTAAGCCATTATCTTGCAAAGTAAATATACATACAAACGCCAATAAAGGCTATGGCAAGAATCACAGAAAGTGTAAATGTGACTGCTGCCCAAAACTTGGAGTACTTTATTTTGAAACTGAGGGTAGACAGGCCCAGTATAATCGCTCCTAAGCCAAGCACAGACAGAATGATGACATTTTGATTGATTCGATCGAGATAATATAAAACAAGCATTGCAAGCAAGATCCCAGAAGCAAACGCTCCTATGCAACGTGAAAACGTGAGTTTTAATTTTTCTTGAGCTGAGATGTTCAAATTCATACTTAAATTATATTATCTTTCTTCTCGCATGTCAAACGATTTAACCTTCCATAATCATCTTATCTGCAATTAACGCAATAAGTTCGCCATTTGTTGGTTTTTCGTTGCTGTTGTAAATTTTAAGTCCAAAAAGTGAGTTGATGTTTTCGATTTTTCCTCTATTCCAAGCAACTTCAATCGCGTGGCGCATTCCTCTTTCCACTTTGGAAGAGCTGGTTTCAAAGCGCTCGGCAATTGTGGGGTAAAGTTGTTTGGTGATAGATCCGATAATTTCTGGTTTTTCCACGGCAAGCTTCACTGCTTCCCTCAAAAATTGATAGCCCTTTATATGGGCAGGAATTCCAATGCTGATGAATATGTTTGAAATTCTCTCGTCAAGTTGTTTGCTGTTTTTCATGGAAAGCACCGAACTCTCACTTTGATTTTGCATCAAATCGAAAATTCTTTCTTCTAGCACCTCTGGCAAGACTGGTTTCACCATAAAATAGCTTGCTCCTTCGCTCATAGCTTTCGTCACAAATCCACTGTGCGAAAGGTTGGAAACAAAAATCACTTTTGGCGTTTTGTCTCCCATGCTCGCTTTAAGTTTTTCAAGCACAACAAAGCCGTCCATTCCGCTGAGCATAACTTCCATGATAAGGAAGTCCGGTTTAAGTAATGGCACATCTTTTAAAACTTCTTCGCCACTTGGGCTTGCGCCGACCAAAGCAAATTTCTCGCTTTCTCGAAAATATGTCACAACAGAGTTGTCTTCCGCTTTATCGGCAATGTAAACCCTGATTTTTCCTTTGTGCGATGGCAGATTTTCCATAATTCTCTCTCCTTTTATTAAATTTTTTGAAAAACCATAAATTTCACTTAAATCGTGAAACATTTCTAACTTAGCACAAAAAGCCGACAAAATAAAAGAATAACCCGCACTGGAATGTGCGAGTTATGTCTAGTTTTGTAGAAATTTATAGATGCAGCTTTTGCCGAGATTAAACGACAGTTTTCCCTAAAATTTGAGGAGTTGTTGCAGCACGCGCTGAAACAGTGTAAAGGTAGTAATTTGTGTCCTCTGCCTCGGTTGTATCTGAGCCTGTTGCGTCATCTTCCGACTCCTCGTAAACACGCTGTGCATAGAAATAAAGATTCTTTAAATTGCCACTTTCGAAGTAATCATAGCCGATTTTGTTTGTTATGATCGTCATACCCTCCACCAGCACTGTTGCCTCAGTTGGAGAGGACACGCTTTTGTAGGCGATCCCGTCAGAAGTTGAATAGTAAACCAGGTCACCTTTGGTGAAGAGCACCGAAGAAAACTCTGAATTGGTGAGCAAAACCGTTGGTGCTGACGCTGAGTTTTGTTTGAAAAGAATCTGAGCGCTGCCTGTCAGCGACGACGAGAAAATGTAGCCGTCATAGCCTTGTGTCAAGCCTCTTTCTATTTTCCACACATTGCTAATTTCTGTGGAATAGAAATACTCACCTGCTGACAAAAATGCGGTAGACTCAAAATCCTGCGCGTTGGCTTTGTAGGTTTGAGTGGTGTTTTTGATTGCGTCCACTCTCGTGTAGAACACCTCATCTCCACATCTGCCTGTAAAGGTGATGGTGTTGTTGATCGTTTTCATAATGGCTTTGGATTCGCCCGTTAAAAGGTCACATTCAAAAACTTCGTTACCGGATTCTCCATAGGTGTTTGCTTTGTCTTCTGTGTAATAAACCTTGCCGTTAAAGCTTTCGCCTTCCCTTGGCAGAGCCACGCTTGTTGCCGCAGATGAAATTGTTCGGACAGAATCATTTGCAAGATTTATTGCGCTGAGTGTTGTACCATCATATACCAGTAAAAAGTTTTGTCCATCAACCGAAACCGCCCTCAACTGTGCCGTTTCACTGTTGTAAGAAGATGTTGTCATCAGCTCTGTCGTGTCGCTGCCATTAAGTCTGGTTTTAAAGATGGAAACATAGGTGAAAACATAGGTGTTGGAGCTTGTCCTGTGTTTGTTTGGACTTGCATAGTAAACAAAATCACCCAGCACAAAGCTGTACATGTTGCTGTATCCCACAACCTCGCTGTTGAGTTTGTTGACTGCGTCTGGCGAAGTGTAAGCGCTGGTCTCTGCCTCGGCCAAGTTCAGCCTTGCAAGATAAGAATATTGTGCTGCAGCGTTGAATTCGTCCATCGTGGTGATGTCAGTGTTTGTGTAGCCATTTGCATAAAAAAGATTGTCGTCCACCACCGACACGATTCCGCCATTGTATAAAATTTGATCGCTTTTGCTGTTTTCAATGCCGCTCCAACTCGAACAACCTGCAAGGGTCAATGTGCAAAGCCCGCCCATCAACAGCAGCGCCAAAATTTTGCTTGATTTTTTCATAGTCACTCCATTTAAGCTTCGTTAGTCTAACATTTTTTATTCGCCTATGTCAATTGTTTCCTATAAATTTGACTTTAAACTCCGATCTCCGTGAGTTTGTTGTCCACCATGTCACACGAGGTCAAATAGTAATCAATGCCACGCAACTCAAAGTGAGTTTCACGGCGCTTGTAGCCATGCAGATGCCCAAACACCACGCTCGTCACCTGTGCTTGCTCCAAAAGCTTGGTAAATTCGCTTTCTTCGCGCTTGAAATTGCAAGGTGGATAGTGCATCATGCAAATGATTTTTTCTCCATTGGTTTGCAACGCCTTTGCACTTTTTAAGGTGAGATCCAAGCGAATAACTTCACGCTTAAAAATTTTCTCATCTTCCGGCGAAGCAAACTCGCCGTTTTCAGGCACCGTCCAGCCACGCGTTCCACACACGATCAGGTTTCCAAATTTCATGGCATCATTTTGAATTGCAAACATGCCCTGCGGAAGTGCCGCTCTCACCGCTGAGATTGATGCCCACCAATAATCATGGTTTCCGCGAATGAGAATCTTCTTGCCAGGAAGCGGCTGCAAAAGCTCGAAATCTGCTTTGGCATCTTCCAGCTTCATTGCCCATGAAAAATCGCCGGCAAGCAAAACAAGATCTTCCTCTTTCACCCTCTCTTGCCAGTCGGCAAATATTTTGCTTTCATATCCTTCCCACACCTGCCCAAAAATGTCCATAGGTTTTGGATTGTTCACAGAAAGGTGCAGGTCGCTTATCGCAAAAACCTTCATCAAATTTCCTTCAAAACTTCGCCAACCAAACGCATGTCGCAGGCGCCTTGGTAGTTTTGCTTAAAGTGTTTCATAACCACAGGAATGCTTTTGTCTGGCAACGAAAGTATGATGTTTTTGATTTCTTCTTTGGAAAGCATTTTTGGAAGATATTGCTCGATCAGCGAAATCTGTTTTGCAATTTGTTCTGCCATCTGTGGGTTTGCGGCTTTGATGTAATTATCTCGCTCTTCGCAAAGCTCCTTGCTTGCCTTTTGCAAAATCGCAGCGACATCGCCATCTGAAAGTTCCGCGCCGGCTTGGCGTTTGTTGATCTCTTCAAGTTTGATCTTGTTTAAAAGCACGCTGTAAAGTGCCCTCGCTGTTTGGTCTTTGGTTTTTATAGCCTCAATGTTTGCTTGTTTGATTGCATCTAAAATCATACTGCCTCCTTTGATGCTTTATTATACAAAATTTATATTGATTTTCCAAGCAATTACCTCAAATCTATTGACATACGAAACAAAAATCTATATAATAAAAACACGATTTGTGGCGGTATAGCTCAGCTGGCTAGAGCGTACGGTTCATACCCGTAAGGTCACTGGTTCAAGCCCAGTTACCGCTACCAAACAAAGCGCTGCGAAGTTTCCGCAGCGTTTTTATTTTACTATGTTAAACGATTTTTCAAGCCCAAGCTCTGGAAAACTTACGTAAATGATGCCGTCGTCAAAATCCGAAAGCACAATATAATCCATCTCTCGGCTTACATCCCCACTGGTGCAGTAAACGCTCATCTCTCCACTTTTCGAAAGTCTTATTCTCAAAACATCGGCTTCGGCATAGATTGTGTCGCCTTCAAATGTCCCTCCAATCACCTTTTCTATCTCAATTTCCTCCTCACTTTTCACCAAAATGTGAATAGTTCCAGCTCTTTCGCCGTTTAGGTAGACTTCAACTTCACCTGTGCCAAAGTCTTTTGCAATAATGGTGTTTTCTTGAATCTCAATGCAGGTTGAACTGGTTTCAAAGGTAACTGTGGCTTCGCCTGTGTAATATGATGGGGTTATTAAGTAACTTAATTCAAACCTTTCATCTTTGTTTAATTCCAAGTTTTCTGGAAGGTTTGCTATCGATGGAGATATGCTTTCAACCCAAACAGTGACAGTCTGTGTTTGGTTTGAGTTTTTAGATGAAAATGTGAGTATAGTTTCACCTTCACGTTGGGCTGAAATCGTGTTGTTTGAAACTTTGACAGAGTTGCCTGTGGAAACCACTGTGTAGTCTTTGTATGAAGTGAAGGAGTGTTGATAGTTGTAACCCTCTGCCAGAGCAGTTTCAATATCTTTGTCCAAAAGATACAATTTGATTTCTGCTGGAAGGTCTGTTATCGGACCATCAGGATTTTCTGTGACATATATGTTTGTGGTGGCAATCGCTCTGTCATCATCTCTTGTGGCTGTTATTCTGATCGAAGTTGATCCAACCTGTCTTCCTACCAAATTTCCATCTACAATCTCGACAATATTTGAATCATATATTTCAAATGAAACTGTGGCAGTTTCATCTGAAATGTCATATTCGATCGATTTGACATCGTCAACTGCCAAACTGATTTCATTGACTGAAATTGTAAGCTGAGCGGGAGCAGGTTTAATCAAAATTGCACAAAGCACTGCGGCCAGACAAATCAAAACCCCAGCAACAGAGGATATTCCTATCAATGTTTTCAACTTCTTCGTCACGCCTAAATTTTAATACTTTGTGTGTCGAATGTCAAAGCAAATCATCTAAATTTAAAGAATTTTGTTTAAACTTTTGGCTTTTAAAACATACTAAGCAAAAAGGAGCTCTCATGGCTTATAGTTACAAAACCGCCATTGAATTTGGCTTGGTTTACATTCCAATAACTTTGCACGCCTGTGTCAAATCTCACGACATAGGCTTCAACATGCTTTACAAAAAGACCAAACAAAAAATCAAATACAAAAAGACCTGTGAAAATTGTCCTGCAAACATTCCAATTGACGACATCATCAAGGGTTATGAATACGAACCAGGCAAATTTGTAACCTTAACAGACAAGGAGCTTGAAAGCCTTAAAACGCCGAAAGATAAAAGCATTGCAATAACAGAGTTCGTTAGGCTTGACGAAATCGATCCAATATATTTTGATCGCTCTTTTTACGTATCTCCGAATGGAGCCGACAAGGCCTTTTCACTTTTGCTCAAAGCGCTCGACGAAGAAAAAAAGGTGGCCGTTGCAAAAACGGTTTTGGGCACAAAAGAGCAACTCGTCGCCTTGCGTGCAATCAATGGAAAACTGGTGCTAAACACCTTGCATTTTTATGACGAGGTGCAGTTTGCGCCATCTTTAAAAGAAGTGAAAGTCAGTGCTTCTGAAATCAGTCTTGCCAAAAATTTGATAAAAAATATGACCGCCCATTTTGAGCCGGCCAAATACAAAAACGAATATCGTGAAAAAGTGCTTGCGGCCATAAAAAGCAAAATCAATGGTGAAAAAATCACAGCCGCGAAAATATCAAAAATGCCGAAAAATGTCATCAGTCTTATGGACGCTCTCAAAAAATCGGTGGCTGAAACAGAAAAGCCGCGTGCAAAAACTAAAAAGGCGGCTAAATCTTAAAAATTATACAGCTCACAATTTTAAACCGCGCCCATGTTTTCTACCAATTGAAAAAACTCAAATTAGATCTGTTTGATTATTTTTTCCAGTTCAGCGATGTAAGCCTCCGCCTTTTTCTCGTCAGGGTGCTCTATCATAAGCCTGATCTTTGGTTCAGTGCCGCTTGCTCGAACAAGCACTCTTCCGGCGGGCGATATTTCATTTGAAATTTGAAAGATTTTTTGAGAAAGAATTTCGCTGTTCAAAACCTTCAATTTGTCTTCGACGACTATGTTTTTGTTTTTCTGAACCAGTAATTTAGCGTCAAACAGTTCTGACAGCTTTTTTCCTTTGCTTTTCATAATCGAAGCAACTTGAATGGCCGCCAAAACACCGTCTCCTGTTGGAAGATACGGCTTCAAGATTATATGACCAGATTGTTCACCACCAAGGAAAAGATTCATTTTTTCCATGGCTTCGATCACATACTTATCCCCAACATCAGTGCGAATGAGATTGATCTTTTTCTTGTTTAACGCGATCAAGAGTCCGGTGTTGGTGTGACTTGTTCCCACCACCGTTTTGCCATTTAGCAAACCTTTTTCATTCAAGTGCAGCGCCAAAATATACAGAAGTTGGTCGCCATCAAGCACTTTGCCAGTTTCGTCAACAGCGATCACACGGTCGGCATCGCCGTCAAACGCAAATCCCGCATCAGCTTTTTCTGCCACCACTTTTTTTCGCAAATTCTCAATGTGAGTTGAACCGCAATTTTCATTGATTTTTTTTCCGGAATTGGAGCATGCCGTCTTGACAACACTCGCGCCCAGTCCCCTGAAAATCTTTGGCGCCACCAGATATGACGCTCCGTTTGAGCAGTCCAAAACAATTCTAAGCCCTTCCAATGGCGACGCAGTGGATTTGAGATAATTTACGTAAAGGTTTTTGTAAGTCGGTGCGGTTTTGTAACTTCCCACTTTCAGCGAAGGATAAATTTGCGGACAAGCAAAAAAACGTTCCAGCTCTCCCTCTTCCTTTTCACTAAGCTTTCTTCCCAAGCTGTCAAAAATTTTGATCCCGTTATATTCCTTTGGATTGTGTGAAGCGGAAATGACGACGCCGTAATCAAAGCCCTTGCGTTTGACCAAAAAAGAGATTGCAGCCGTGGGCAAAATGCCAGCATCAACAACGCTCGCCCCGCCCTTCATGGCCCCGGTTGCAAGTGCCGCCACCAAATAGCTGCCGCTGACCCTCGTGTCCCTGCCAACCAAAATCTTGGCTTTCTTTTTTTTGCGCGCAAGAGCATTGCCAACCATCTGGGCAATCTGCTCTGTTAGGTCATTGTTTACAATGCCTCGAACTCCGTCTGTTCCAAAAAAAATCCCCATTTTTAACCTCTCTTCAAATAATCTCCGCCGCGCCCTGGCTTAACCTCTTGCCTCACCCTGCCAATGACAAAATCCTCCGGCTGTGTTGAGTTTGTCACCGTGGTGCCAGCACAAACATAACTTCGGCTTGCTATCTTCACTGGCGCAATAATGTTGCAGTTGCTGCCAACAAACGCTCCATCGCCAACAAAGGTCCGTTTTTTTTCTTTGCCGTTGTAGTTTACAAAAATCGCTCCGCAACCAATGTTGACGTCTTCCCCTATGTCGGCATCTCCTATGTAGGCAAGATGCGCAGCTTTGCTTCTAGCCCCGATGTTGGAATTTTTCACTTCGACAAAATTTCCAATCTTGACAAAAGCTCCCGTTTTGGAATTTGGCCTGAGGTGCGCAAAAGGCCCAATTCTGTTCTCACGGCCCACCTCACTATTTTCAATCACACAGCAAACGATCTGTGAGCCGGCTCCAATAACACTGTTTTCAATGATGCAATTTGCACCAACTTTCACATTGTCTCCGATTTTGCACTTGCCAACAATTAAAACATTGGGGCCGATTTCAACATTTTCTCCAAATTCGGTTTCAGAAGAAATCGTTGCGGTTTTTGGACTTAAAAATTTTGCTTTACTTTTCATTTCCCCTCAAAATTAAAAATTTTATACTTTTTTATGAAAAACCTGCGAAAAATGTTAATTTCTTGACTTTTGCTTCAAAAGCTCGTATACTAAGTTGCGTTCGGAGGAAGCTCTATGCATATTGCATCAAACAAAACTGTGCTGACAAAAAGGGACATCTTAAACTTTCAAAATCTTTCGATTTTAAAAAGCAGCTGGATCGTTGCAATCTTTGCTGTCGCTTTTGTTTTGCTTGCCTTTCGTGTGAGAGACGGGCAATTCGTTTTTGAAAGTGTGTTTTTTGTTGTCATAGGCGCAGCTTTGTTGCCGGTTTACTTCATCGTCGTAAAGGCGATTTTGGCAAAACAGAACAAACATATTCCTCCACAGACCACATATGTTTACAATTTTTTTGACAGCCACATAGAGGTCTCTGCTTCTGACGGCACACACACCGAACAACTTGCATCAAATTACAATGAAATGAAAGGCTTTAAAGCGCAGAAAAAATATATCCAGATCGTTGTTGACAAATCTGTCACTCTTTTCATTAAGAAATCCGGCTTTGAAGAAAAGGAAGATGTTGCCAAAGTTGAAAACTTGTTGGCTTTAAAAATAATCAATGAAAAAAAGAAAAAGGGCTAATTTAAAGCCCTTTTATTATTTGAAAAATTGCACTCAGCCCAAAATCTGGAATGCTTATGCTTAGCTCTCCCGACTCAAAATTAGTTATGACAATGTAATCCATCTCCCTGCTCACCGTTCCAGATGAAATCTCGATTTCGCATTCAACATGTGGTGAAACTTTAAATCGCAAAGTTTCGCTTTCTGCATAAATCACATTGCCAATCAACTCGCCACCAGAAAGTGAAGAAATCTCAATTTCCTCCTCACTTTTCACCAAAATGTGAATGGTGCCAGCTCTTTCGCCGTTTAGGTAGACTTCAACTTCACCTGTGCCAAAGTCTTTCGCAATAATGATGTTTTCTTGAATCTCAATGCAGGTTGAACTGGTTTCAAAGGTAACTGTGGCTTCGCCTGTGTAATATGATGGGGTTATTAAGTAACTTAATTCAAACCTTTCATCTTTGTTTAATTCCAAGTTTTCTGGAAGGTTTGCTATCGATGGAGATATGCTTTCAACCCAAACAGTGACAGTCTGTGTTTGGTTTGAGTTTTTAGATGAAAATGTGAGTATAGTTTCACCTTCACGTTGGGCTGAAATCGTGTTGTTTGAAACTTTGACAGAGTTGCCTGTGGAAACCACTGTGTAGTCTTTGTATGAAGTGAAGGAGTGTTGATAGTTGTAACCCTCTGCCAGAGCAGTTTCAATATCTTTGTCCAAAAGATACAATTTGATTTCTGCTGGAAGGTCTGTTATCGGACCATCAGGATTTTCTGTGACATATATGTTTGTGGTGGCAATCGCTCTGTCATCATCTCTTGTGGCTGTTATTCTGATCGAAGTTGATCCAACCTGTCTTCCTACCAAATTTCCATCTACAATCTCGACAATATTTGAATCATATATTTCAAATGAAACTGTGGCAGTTTCATCTGAAATGTCATATTCGATCGATTTGACATCGTCAACTGCCAAACTGATTTCATTGACTGAAATTGTAAGCTGAGCGGGAGCAGGTTTAATCAAAATTGCACAAAGCACTGCGGCCAGACAAATCAAAACCCCAGCAACAGAGGATATTCCTATCAATGTTTTCAACTTCTTCGTCACGCCTAAATTTTAATACTTTGTGTGTCGAAAAACAAACAATTTTGCAGAAAAAATAAAAAAAACCAAATAAATTTGAATTTTTATTTGGTTTTTTTATTTAATTTATTAAATTATTTATTCTCCTTGATTTTGAAGGTAATTAATCATTGAGTTAAATATTGCAATATGCGCCTGTTCGTCTTCGATGATCTTTCTGAAAATCGCCTTTAAACTTTCGTTGCTTACATTTCCTATCGCCCTTTCATAGCTTTGGATAGCTTTGTTTTCGGCATCGATGTTTCTTTGGAGCATTTCCGGCAGTGACGTTCCAAGATCCACCCAGCGAGCTGTCCACGCGTCGCCATCTTTGACATAGTCCGCATTCCCACCAAAAGCGACGATCGCATTTGACAACGCGTCGAGATGTGTCATTTCTGTTATGGCGATCTGCTCTAATACATTTGCAATTTGTGGATATTGCGGATAAAGTTGCCAGTCTTGATGCATGTATGTTGTCGCCGCCGTCATTTCACTATGCCTGTCATATGCCAGGTCTTTTAAAATTTGAACGGTCGATGCCGATCTTTGAACATCGACGAGTTGCGGAAAAGGCGTTGCCGAACTCGTGGGCAAATTGACAAATTCAGGGATTTCGGTTTCGTTCATGTTTATCCTCCTCTTGCCACACAATCTGCGCGCAATCTTTCCAGCGTTCTTTCGTTGGAAGAAAGGGTGGCATTTAAAATCAGCAGTTGTCTATCCACACTTGAAATAGAAACCAGTCGCATCAAATTTAACATATCATTTGAAATCTCGTCCACAAGGTCTCGCGTTTGGCTTAAAGCGACGCAGTAGTTTTCATCTAAATTCAATGAATCTATGCTTGGCGGCAAAAGTGTGTTTCCGCTCAATGTGCGATAGATGTTTCCCATCGTCGCCCGCATGATGAGGGTTTGATTTTCGAGTGCTCTTAATTCTTCAACGTCCGCTCCGTCATATCGTTGTAAATCTCGATATACTCTGATCAGCACATCAAGTTTTTGATAAATCTCACGAGACAGTCTGACCGCGGGGTTTGGGCGAGGTGGTGGAGCTGGTGGTGGAGGTGGCCTCCACGGTGGAAAAATAGGTCTCGGCGGACGCATTGGCTGTTTCGCAGCCATGAAAAAGCCGCGTCTGTTTTGATTGGTTCGGATTTCTGGGCGCGGAGCAAGCCTTGCATCTCGGCCGGGATATGTAGAAAAATCGTCCACTATTAAAACATCTTCCTCTTTGTTTAAAGCCTTCACAACTTTTTTTCCGCTGATTGGGTCCACTTCAAAAGTCAGTTTGTCTGAAAGCGTGTCTTCCATATTCCTCTCCTTGACAACTTTTTATATGTCAAAAGCGAAACAAAGGTTACACAAAAAAAACACGCTTTAAAAGCGCGCCTTTTTACAACCAGCTTGTGTAAGTGACTGAAATCACAAACACATTTTGACTGGATTTTGTTATCAGCAAACCGTAATCTTCGTCTGGAAGTGTTTTGTAAATGCTGATATAGTTTTCATCATCGCTATCAAAAACAAACTTTTCGTCAAGCCCTCCATCACTGCTGAATTCAAAGTTCCCTTTCAATTTCTCGGCCAGCTCTGAAAGAGAAAGCTCGGTTTGAATCTGGGCTACAAAGCTTTCACCCTCGACGTATTCCTCCCCAGAAAACGACAAGTCCATGTCATAAAAGCTGAAACTTTGACCCAATATTTCTGAAATCTTTTCTGCGGCAAGTTCTTCCTCGCTTGACTCCACCGGCTTTTGTTCTGGTTCTTCCGGCAAAGGAGGATCCGTCTCTGGCAACTGACTTTCGCCTCCCCCGCCCGGCAGCGCAGGATCTTGATCTGCGGAAGTATCCTCTTCTGGCGGCACCTCTTCGTCACCATCTGATTGATCGCCATCATTTGGCAATTCAATCTCAATGTCGTCTTCGCCTGGAACCTCTGTTTCTTGCGAAGGAGGGTTTGGGGCGGGAGCAACGATTTCGGTGCCAGTGTTGTCCACATTATCACCCGAACCGCAACCAACAAAAGCAAAAACTGAAATCAGTCCTATCACCAGTGCTGCAATTTTAAGTGTTTTCATCGTCATCTGTCCTTTCAAAAACAGCTATATTTTACCACTTTTGTTTAAACGCATAAACAAAAATCGACAACTTTCACACAACAGTTTTGTTACGCAAAAACTTTGAAACATTTGGTTGGATTTGCTAAAAAGTTGATATTTTTTTTTGAATGTGTTAATATTAGCTGTAAGGAGAAAAATATGGAAAAAGTAATTAAAAACATGAACATCAAGCCACTGCTGGATCGTGCCGAATTTGAAAGATTGGACGCTCCAAAAGAAGGAACCATGGTGAACATTCGCGTTGGCGATGAAGTGATGGTGAAGCTTTTGAATGACAATGTTGCAAGAGTTAGTGTGGCAAGAAGCGTGGTGCCAGAGCCTGAGTGCCTGTTCAAAATCTATGTTGAAATGAGCGCTGATGTGGCAATCGACAAAAAATATTATGACGAACTTGCAAACCCATCAGACTACTTTAAAAACACGCCAATATGTCGCGCCCTTGTTTTGCAAATTGTGACTTTGATTGCAAACATGACAACAAACTCAGCGATCGGTCCTATGGTGACAGTTCCAACGGTTCAAGCTTAAAACAAAAAAGCATTCGCAAATTCGAATGCTTTTTTATTTTATCGAATCCTTCAACCTTTTCACAACTTCGTCTTTCCCCAAAATAGTGATGAGTGTGAAAAGATCCGGAGCGTCCTTTCTTCCAGTAAGTGCAATTCTGATGTGCTCACAGGCTTTTGCGACGTTTCCTTCAAAGGAATCTGGATTTTGTTTGTAGACTTTGTTGTCAAGGGCGTAGCCAAGCTTTCCTGCAACCTCTTTAACTTGCGCAAACCATGAATCCTTATCCTCCGGGAAGGTGAACTCACGAAGATAGGCTGAAATAAATCTTTCAAACTTTTTCTTATCCTGAGCCGCGCCGTCTATTTTTGGAGAGTGGAACATGTAAGAAAAATATTCTTCGATCATTCCCCATTTAAAAATGTCCTTCCTAGGTTTAGGACCTTCGCGGTCAATGTTGAAAACCTGCACACAATATTCTGGCCTTGCTTTGAGTTTTGAAGCAAATTCTGCGCTGAAACTTTCTGCCCATTTCAAAACTTCGGCATATACCTGCCTTGCATTCATTCTTGCAATCACATTTTTTGAAACATCGTTGAGTTTGACAATGTCAAAAATTGGCATCACAGCCGTGATGTTTCCAGCGCTTATTTTAAAATCTGAAAGACTGTCCGTCGGATTTTTTGTCCTCCATGGTTCGAAATCAGACGAGATGAGGTTTAAAATATATTCTTTGATTCCGTCAACAGGATAGCCTTCCTTGACAAAAAAGCGCATGTCAGCCTCTGGGTGCTTGCGTTTGGAAAGTTTTTCGCGGCCGCCCTTTTCATTGAGTTTTGAAATCAATGGGGTGTGAAAATATTTTGGAGCGGCAAAGCCAAGCGCCTCAAAAATTTCGAGATGCGCCGGTGCTGATGGCAACCACTCCTCTCCACGAACCACCAAGGTGGTTTTCATCAGATGGTCGTCGATCGGGTGGGCAAAAGCGTAAGGTGGAATACCATTTTCTTTCATAAGCACAACATCTTTTGCATTTGCCTGCATCTCCACTTCGCCCTTTTGCACATCGCGCACTTTTATCCTGTCACCATCTTTGCCGTGAGTTTTAAGCCTTAGAGCAAACTTTTCTCCTCTTTCGATTTTGCTTACAATCTCGTCAAAAGTCAAATTGCGGCAAGGGTCATATTCTTCATTGGTGGCTGAGCCATCAAATCTTTTTGCGCGGTCGCTTTTGACCTCTGCAAGATTTTCTGGTTTTTTGCAAAAGCATGGAAAGGCCTTGCCTTCGCTCACCAGTTTTTTTGCGTAGGCTTTGTAAATTTCCACCCTCTCGCTTTGTTTGTAAGGGCCGTAATCCCCTCTTTCACCATCTAAAAGCCAACCTTCAGTTGGATATACTTTCAGAGTTTTAAGCATTTCAAGGGCAATCTTGTCTGCGCCTTCAATCTCACGCTTCTTGTCAGTGTCCTCGCATCGGAAGTAAAAAACCCCTCCGCTTGACAAGGCAATTTGATAGTCGATAAGCGCGCTGAAAAAATGGCCTATGTGAAGATAACCTGTCGGGCTTGGTGCAAACCTTGTCACTTCTGCACCTTTTGGCAGGTTTCTTTCAGGATAAGCTTTTTCGATTTCTTGAACTTCTTTTACATTTGGATATAAAAGTTCTGCCAATCGTTTTTGATCCATGTTCACTCCTAAATTAGATCGTCAAAATCCTCTTCGAGTTCGGTGAGCGCCACCTCTTCTTCTGACATCGGAGCGGCCTTCTTTTGAGATTCAAATTTGACTTTTTCTTCCAACCCAACAAATGTTGTATACTGACCGATCCAGCGCAGCTTGATGCTTCCGGTCGCGCCATTTCTGTGTTTTGCCAAAATGAGCTCAACCACGCCTGGCTCATCTTCGGTTGGCGTGTCATTATATTTTTCAGGGTTATGTAAAAACATAACGATGTCGGCATCTTGTTCAATCGCACCTGAATCTCTAAGGTCGGAAAGTTGTGGACGGTGGCCGTCACGTTTTTCGATGTCACGCGAAAGCTGTGAAAGCACGATGATCGGAACGTTCAGCTCTTTTGCGGCCACCTTCAAATTTCTTGAAATTTCAGAAATTTCGCTTTGGCGATTTTCCTTTCTCTTGCTGTCGGAAGTCATAAGTTGCAGATAGTCGATCATGATCAGATCGAGTTTTCCTTCCTTGGCCTTCAACCTGCGGCATTTTGAAAGCAGTGCTGCTGGTGTGGTCAAGCTAGAATCATCTATGAACAACTTTGAGTTTTCAAGTTGTTTTGTCGCCGTCCAAATTCGTTTCCACTCATCGCTCGACATCTTGCCAGTGAGCGCATTTTGCATTGGAACCTTGGCTATTGAACACAATGCACGCTGCGTGAGCTGCTCTTTGCTCATTTCCAAAGAAAACACTGCGCAGCTTTTGCCCTCTTTAACCGCGATGTTTGTCACGATGTTCATGGCAAAACTGGTCTTTCCGACAGATGGTCTCGCGGCAAGCAAAATGAGATCGCTGTTTTGCAATCCGTTTGTTATGTTGTCAAGATCTCTAAATCCCGTTGGTATGCCGCGCAATGATGCAGGATCTTTTGAAATCCTGTCAAATTTGTCGATAACGGCCTTGATGGCGCCGTTTGGTTTTCCAACATGTTCAAGTTGAGAAAGCTCCTCTTTTTCTGAAATGCTGTAAACCTCCGCCTCTGCATAAGCGAGAACGCCTTCTCGGTCCTCGTCTGAATAGGCTTTTTCGATTATGTTCTGTCCACTTTTGATCAGCATTCTGCGAACCGAATTGGATTTGACAATGTCGACATAAAATTTGTAGTTGGCAGCCGAAGGCACCACATTTGACAGAAAGTTGATGTAATCGATTCCGCCCACAGCGTCGATTTTGCCCTCTCTTTCAAGTTCTTCTGTCAAGGTGACAAAGTCGATTGGCATGTTTTTTTGAAAAACTTTTGTCATGGCTTGATAGATGCTTCTGTGTGAGTCGGTGTAAAAGTCGTCCGCTTTCAACATGGACATGATTTCGGTTTGACACATAGAATCGATAATCAAGCACCCCAAAACCGCTTGTTCGGCGTCTAAGTTGTGCGGCATCATTTTGTAATCAGGCATGTTCTGCTCCTTTTATTCAGAAAAGATGTCTGGCTTTTTCGGCTGAGACTCTTCTTTTTGCTTTTTCTTTTTGTCTATTGTAGCACAGATCCACAAAAGCACCAAATACATGGCACCGGCAAGCACCACGCAAATTAAAATGTTCGCCCACTGTGGCACGCCAGCGTAGACTGCAAGCACGGTTGCCACAATCAAACCAACGACAAAATAGGCCGCGATAAACCACAAAAACCTTTTCATCATTTTTTTGACTGGGCGTTTGTCTTTTGACTGCATAGTCCCTCCTTAAATCTCTCCTCTAAGCACCTTGCCCTTTTCTCTTAGGCGCATCGTGTGGTCGAGAATAACCTTTCTTATGCGAATGCTTTTTGGTGTAACCTCCAAAAGCTCATCGTCATTTAAAAACTCTATCGCTTCTTCCAAGCTGAGAATCTTTGGTGGAACGAGTCTGAGCGCCTCGTCTGCACCAGACGCACGCATGTTTGAAAGATGTTTCTTCTTGCAGACATTCACCACAATGTCCCCACCTTTTGGATTTTGCCCAACAACCATGCCGGCATAAACCTTGGTTCCAGGGCCGATGAACAAATCTCCTCTCTCCTGAGCATTGAAAAGTCCATAAACGATGGCCTCGCCGGTTTCGTGAGCAATAAGCGAACCAAACTCTCTGCGATTTATTTCGCCCTTGTATGGCTGATAGGAATCGAATACGGAGTTTATAACGCATTCTCCGCGAGTGTCTGTCAAAAGCTCACTCTTAAAACCAAAAAGGCCACGCGAAGGAATCAAAAATTCCATTTTCATTCTTCCAGCTTGCGGATTCATCATAATCAAGTCACCTTTTCTGAGTCCCATCTTACTCATAACCGTGCCCACGCAATCTTCTGGAACATCTAAAAACAATCTGTCAATAGGCTCGCATTTTTTGCCGTCGATTGTTTTAAACAACACCTTCGGCATGGAAACCTGAAACTCATAGCCATCTCTTCGCATGTTTTCAATCAAGATTGAAAGGTGCATCTCGCCGCGACCGCGCACCACAAAGGTGTCGGCCGTTGCGCCGTCTTCCATTCTAAGCGACAAATCCTTGACCGCCTCTTTGTGCAATCTTTCTTTCAAATGCCTGCTTGTGACAAACTTGCCTTCTGTTCCTGCAAAAGGTGAATTGTTCACCATAAACGTCATCTCAATGCTTGGCTCAGCGATTTTTACAAACTCGACTGGTTCAATCTTTTCTTCACCGCAAATCGTGTCTCCGATTGTAACCTCTTCGAGCCCTGCCACACAAACGATTTCACCCATTTCTGCTTGTTTAACCGGCACACGTTTCAAGCCCTCAAAAACCATAAGGCTGACTATTTTGGCTTTCTGTTTTTTGCTTTCGTCGAAATAGTTGCAAACGACAATATTTTGCCCCTCTTTGATCGTCCCACGAGTGATTTTCCCAACTGCAAGCCTGCCGACATAGTCGTTGTGTTCCGCAGAGGAAATCAAAAGTTGCAGAGGTCCGTCAGCCTCTCCTTCTGGGGCTGGAATCGCACTGAGTATGGTTTCAAAAAGAGGTGTCAAATCTTGGCCTTGTTTTGTTGGATTCAAACTTGCCGTGCCCTTTCTTGCCGAGCAGTAAACAAATGGCGAATTGAGCTGATCTTCATTTGCGTCAAGCTCTAAGAAAAGCTCCAAAACCTCATCAACCACTTCTTTTATTCGGGCATCTGGCCTGTCAATTTTGTTGATAACGACAACGGTTTTCAAGTTTAAATCCAGAGCCTTTTGCAAAACAAAACGCGTTTGAGGCATTGGGCCCTCGTATGCATCTACAAGCAGCAACACCCCGTCCACCATTTTCAAAACGCGTTCCACCTCGCCGCCAAAATCGGCGTGCCCCGGAGTGTCTATAATGTTGATTTTTGTTCCATTATAAACGCATGAGGTGTTTTTTGCCAGTATTGTGATTCCTCTTTCTCTTTCTAGTGCGTTTGAATCCATCACGCGGTCTTCAACAACTTGGTTCTCGCGAAAAACATGACCCTGTTTGAGCATCTCGTTTACAAGAGAGGTTTTGCCATGGTCAACGTGCGCGATGATTGCTATGTTTCTTATTTTTTCGTTAGTCATATGTAAATTTTGTCCTTTTAACGATTTAGTATAGCACAAAATTTTGCAAATTCAATAAAAAAAGAAAGGTTTGTCAGCCTTTCTTTTTTTCGTCATCTGTTTTTTTTCTTGTTTTTTGGTTTTTTTGCACCAGAAAAATCGTCAGACAGCCAACTCCCGCAACCACAAGTGCAGCTGCCAGAGCAATCAAATACCACCAGCCTCTCACCGCGTTGACTGTGTAAAGCTCGATGGTTTTTTCGTTTGAGAGCTGATCATAGCTCGACCACCAGCAATGGTGGTAGAGCGAATCCGAGAAAGTGATGTCCGCATTTGAATGCACCCGTTTGTGTGTGGTTGCATAGTCATAGACAAAGTTTGGATTGCCCTCTGCTTCAACAAGTTCCTCTGAAAAGTGTGCCAACTTGACATCTTTGATTATTGTCGCATAGATGTTTCCCACTGGCTGATCGTCAGAAGGCTGGCCAAATGGAAACGCTCCCTCTGAGACGTCAACCTGCACAAAGATCGACCCATCTTCGCTTGGCTCCTGCTGCGAATCAGAAGAGGAAGGGTGATAAAAATTCCAGGCGCTGTAACTTCGAAAAATGAAAGAGAAATTCACGCTGTCTGTCACGGAATTGTATTCTGGCTCTCTAACCGTGACCAAATCGCCATTTAATGCGAATTCCTCTTGCGGATTTTGAGCATAAATTGTGAAGTAGTTTAAAAACATTTGCTGCCAAACCCGCGTGCGAACCGCCGATGTCAGGTTTGTCACATATGTTGAGACGGTCTCTTCACTTGCACCGTTTTCTCGATAAAACTCCGCGTTTGCAGGAATGGCAAAAGATTGCGCCACACCGTTTGTGTAAGCCGCAATTTGCATTGTCACAGCATTGCCTGGCAAGGAAGCGTTGTTGCACCCCGCAAGAGGCAATGCTAGACACACGCAAAGCATAAAAGCTAAAAGCACTTTTTTCATAAAGTTATTTTTATTCAATTCTCAATCCTTTCATTCAAGCAAAATTAGGTCTGGCTGAAAACGACAGAATAGTTTGTGGAATTTGTGTAACTTACAACAATTCTCCAACCGGAATGGCCATAGCAGTTGATGCTTCCACTCCAATTGTTTGAAACCGGAGTGTAACCGACATTTAACGTTGGAGATCCGCTGTTGTGGATATAGCAACTCGATCCTGAGTAGGCCGTTGCAGAACCAGTTGCAGCAAACAGGTTGACATTCCCGCCATTGACTGAGCCAAAAGCGACGATGTTGTTTATCGTTGTCGAATTCAAATTGTAGGCAACTCCGCCCACGTTGCCAGCTGTTATTGCACCCGTGTTGACAACCGAAATCAGGCTGCCCCTGTTTGAATAAATGACAACGCCTGCGGCATATCTGGTGCCTGTAAGGTTGGTTGCACTTCCATTGGCGTTTGTGGTGTTCACTGTGACGTTTGCACTGTTGTAGCACATGTCGATGGTTCCAAAACTGTTGGTCAGCACGATGCCACTTGCTTGAATAACGCTGTTGTCGTTGCTTTGATTTGTCGCCCAAGAGATGCTGACGTTTCCGTTGTTGCGGCAGTAGGTCATTGACGCACTAGCGCCCGAATTGAAGAGCGCGATCGGGCTGAACAAGAAGGTTTGACCACTTGCCACCGATCTTTGTGACACTGTGATTCCATTTCTTGACACGCAATCATACATCTCGCCTTGGTTTTTGCCAACAATGCCGGCAACAGCCAAAACATTTCCGGCCGAAATCGTCGTTGACATGGCCATAGACGCACCTTGCAGAGTCACTCCTGAAACTCGCCCAGCCTCTTCATTGGTTGAGGTGATGCGAGCTGCTGTTTTTAATGCAAGTCCAGCAATCAATGTTGGTTCGTCTGCGCTTGTCTGTTTGAAGTCGGAATTGTAAGCAAATGAGAAGCTGATTGTGAGGTTTGAAACGCTGCCGTTTGTCGAGATCTCTTTAAACAGAGCTGCACCTTTCGTAAACTGAATTTCTGTTCCTCCACTTAAAGATGCCATTTCTCCGCTTTCTGCTGTGCCCAAATCTGCAACCGATGCAAAGGTCACAGAGATGGCGTTGCCATTTCCGTCATAAATGCCTTTAAACGGCTGATCAATGACAAAGCCTGCAACGTTTGTGAAACTGAGATTTCCACTTTGCCTAAAACTGTAATAAAGTTCGGTGTCGGTTTCCGTTCCAGACGAATAACTCTCTGTCCTGTTTCCTCCACGAACCACTATCGTCTCTTGGGTTTGATAGTAAGTGTTGTGATAGTATTGCTTTTCAGACCTATGTGACATATTTTCAAACTCATCTGTGCTTGAAACGATGAACGGATCTTCTTCGGTCCCGGCACCCGATGCAAACAGGTCAAAGACCACATCTCCGCCAGAACAGTCAATTGACAAACTTGCAGAAGGCAAGTTGTTTTCACCACGCCTTGCTTGAACCTCAAAGCTCAAAATTGTGCCGATGAGGTTTGGTTCAAACGTCGCTGTCCACCAGCCTTCATTTTGACTGAGCGCAATGTTGTCATACTCTCGCGTGGTTGTGACGGTTGTTGTGGTGTTTCCAGAAACCGTCACTTGTTGAGACTGAATTGTCACTTTAAATATCAGCTCTTCTGGGTTTGTTAAATTGGTTTGAACTACATACCTGTAAACATTTTCAACCTTTAATCGGAAGTCCTCTCCATTTCCAAATTCCTCAAAGTTTGCAAACTGATAATATCCCGCGTCCACAACCGCATCTTCTGCAATGGCCAAATCGATGCCAGCTTCGATGCCTCGAAGATGCGTGCATTCTGGATCGGTGTAAACAGGCATATTCTCTGTTACTGTAAAGCTTGCTGCGGTCTGTCCCGCCATTGTCACCGCGCTGATTGGCAGATAGTAATTTGTAAGTTCAGTGTCATCAAACAGCATCTTTTGAACGATAAAATAGTCATATGCATATCGGTATGTTCCACCGGCAGGTAATGTTGTCCCTGCGTAACTAAACGATCCGGTCTCTTCGTCATAAATTTGCAGTTGAGCGTTTGATCTGGTTGTGACCTCAGCATATCCCTCATCTTCAAGATATTCAAAGGTTGCTTGGCTTCCCCAAATCCATCGCACTTGATCACCGCCATAGATGATTGGAACGCGAACGCCACTGTCGCCGCTGTATTGCTGCAACGGCTCTCCGACATCGGCGCCGTAAACCTTGAAGGCTAATGCTTCGCTATCGTAATAGTAAACAAGAGCGACCTCTTCACCTTCACTCAAAGCCGATTGATAACGATACTCAGCTCCATATGTCCAGCTGAAAGTTTGCGATTCTGAGTCATAGGTCACGCTATCTGCATTGTGCCAAGAGGTTTCACTGAGGTTGATTTGCACTTGGGAATCGGCACTTAATATATAGTTGATGTCAGCTGCAACCGCTCTGATGTTCAACGTCAAATTTCCGTCTGCGAAAAAGATTTCGCCATTGGTGATTCCTGCCTCTCCTCCATCTCCTGCCGGACGCAAATTCAAGGTTTTGCTGCTTCCTGAACCCAAAATCGTCAGGGTTTCACCAAGATAAGTGATTTCGAGATTGATGCTGGACGCACTAATTCCAGGGTTTGAATCATAGTAGTTTTGGAAGTTGACAACATAGTAATATTCCGAACCCGTTTCAACTCTGCTTGTTGTGAAATCAGATTGCGTCAAGTCTTTTAACACACTGATCTGTCTGTAAGTTTGATTTCCCACTCCATTTTTGTTGGAAGCAAGTTGTCCTCCCGTTGTAAGAGTGCCGCCGGTTGTCGCTGCATAGTTTACTGCATAGATTCTGAAATTGTATGCATTTGTGCTGGAAAGCTGACCTTCGTCTATGACAAATGTATAATTGTTTTGTCCACTTGAAACAACTTGACCATTTAATGTTTGCCAGCTGTCTCTTCCGGCGATTGAATATTCGATTACAAACCTGGTTGAAAGTCCATCTTCAACCTCATACGTCCAAACAAAGGAGCCGTCGTTGATTTCAAAGTCGACAACTTCTTGCGACCTTTCAAACAACGCGCTTGTATCACCTGCATAGTTGAACACCAGCTCTCCCTGCAAAACCTTTGTTAATGTGCTTGCAAAGGTTGTTTGCCCTGCTTGTGAATAGGTTTGATTTTGCAGAGAAACAATGTCTCCGTTTGAATCCAATTGATAAACGTTCGCTTTGACATAGATTGCATATCTTTGCGTATCGCTTGGTGAGTTGATAAACAAAGATGCGTCAAGCTGGTTGTCGCTTGTGTAATAGGTTCGAGTGCAGGTTGTGTCAAGCGTCCAGTTTGTGGAATCAGCCGAGGTTGCATAATAGGTTTCCACCCTAACCTCATACAAAATTTCGTAAGGAGCCGCCACCGTGTCGACCGCTTCTGGCCAAACCACTCTGCCGTTCAGCAGTTGCACCCCTTCGCTAAGAGAGATGATCTGTCCAGCTTCATCGACGGTTGCATTTGAAGAGTAGTCTATCATTTTGGCCGAAATGCTTGTGCTTGCTGATTGCAGATAGAGCGTTTCATTTTCTTCCAAGCCGTCCGCATTGATAATAAAGCGGTTGTATATGGTTTGTCCACCTTCGTCCGTCATCTCCCTTGACGTGAAGTGCTCCACATCATCTCCTGCCATCGCTGCATAGAAAGTGGTTGCCAAGCCCTCGGTCAACCTGTAAGCATAACCAGACGCCTCGTCGTTCGTCAATCCATTTAATCCAGGTGTGTGCGTGATGCTTGAACTTTCGCTTGAAACCTCCAAGGTCAAATTGCTCAGCCTTGAAATGTTGTTGCTCAAAATGAAGGTCCTCTGTTGCAGTGCGGAGTTGTTGTCCGAGAAAACAAGCTGTCCGTTTTGCGTGGTTATTGAAGGCGATTGAAGTTTTGAAATGTTTTCAAGCCTGTAGACTTCGCTGCCAACATAAATTGCGTAAGCCTCGCGGTGCCCTGGTGTGTAGAACTCAATGTAGTTATAGTTTCCAACAGTTGACGGTGTGAAACTTTGTGTCGCGCCTGTCCCAGATGGTGTCGCGATTGTGACTGAACTCGATTGATAGTGCTGGTAGGCCACTTGTGCACTGTAACGCGTGTTGCCAACAGTGAAAGTGTCCCAACTGAACACCCCTGCATTGAGGGTTAATGAATCTATGTTAAATCCAAGGAAAGTGAGTGAAACCTCTTCGGTTTTGCTGTTGAAAGTTGTGTCATCGCCGTTTGCAAAAATATTTACTGAATAGGTGTATAAGGTCGGATTTGTCAATTCCTCGCCGATGCCATCGACATCGTTGAGCGAAATGCGAACAAAAGTCGAGCCTCCGTTTTCAAATGTGGAAAGTGTGGTTGTAAAATCTTCTCCACCGACATCGGTTCTTCTCCAAACGCCGTCAGTAAGGGTTATCTTAACTTTTTCGATAACCGTTTCTGTATCCTCGGTATGTTTGAGCACCATTGTGTATTCATTTTTGCCATCAATCGGACGGAAATTTATGTAATAAACATTGTCTTCAACGCTTGTGGTGATCATAGGTGAAGTTTCAACCGTGACGTTTGACAGCACTTGATTATAGTCTGAGCTTATCGTTGCATCTTCCTGGCTGCCCTGCTGCTGAATAGAAACATTGTATTGTCCCGCTTGAATTCTTTCGGCTGGATACTTGTTGTAGTTCCCTGTAAGCTCCTCACCAATCTCGTCAAACAGCAGTTCGCAAGAAGCCACACCGGTCCAAAGAGTTGAATCCGTGAGCGTGTCATACAACTCTTGCAAGGCCGTTCTCGCGCTTCCTTGAAGTCCCGTGTAGCCAAGAATGGTTTCAATCGCCTCAATCACAGATTTACCAGTAAAGTCCCCAGTAAAGTCTTCCACCGGCTGAGTAAAGCCTGTCAAAAGATTGCCAGCTTTGACGGTTGTGAAGTAAACCTGCCCTGTTGTGGTGTTTTCAAACCTCAGATTGAATTCCGTGTTGACAAGCTCTGTCAAACTAAATCTAAATGGCAAGGTGTAAGTTTTGTTTAAAAGATTGTTTACTGCTGCGGTGATGTTTGCTGAGGACGATGCATCTGTGATGTTGTTTATGTCGTTCGCAAGGTCACCAGTACCATTGTATGTCAGTTGCATCACTCCATCTGAAAGTTGAATGTCGGAAACTGTTGCAAGTTTTGAAACCGACTGTCTGGAATTGCCCCCCACATATGTTTTTTCACTGGCAAGTGTTTGTAACTGGCTGGAAACATTTTGAATCGAAACATAGTAACTTCCTTGCTTGTTGATGTTTTCGCCAAGATAATAGGTGGTGTTTGTGTCGTCTATTTTGATTTCAGATTGTGTTGTGCCTTCAAGATAGATATAGTAAGCCGTTCCAACTTCATCTGCCCGCCAAGTTAAATTGCCAAGGTCGATTTCAATGGAATTTGGAGCCACAAGTTTGCGATAGGTTATCGCTGCACAATAGCCAACAACTGTGAACTCGTCATTTTCATTGGTGACATATGCAACTTGAAGATTTTTAGTGCCAGAGACAAAGCCTGCGAGCACCTCGTTTACAGAAATGACAAAGGCCGCTTCGTTTGTGTATCCTTCAACTGGCGCTCCCAAAAATTCACCTCTCTCTGCGCCAGATGCCGTCACCCAGTAACCAGTGACGCTTGCAAGGTCTGTTGAATAATAGTTGCCTTCCAGGTCGCGCAAGATGATTGCTGTGACAGGTTGCCTTGTGGACGCGTTCTGTCCATGAATGATCAAATAATCGTTTCGGTCATCTTCACCTTTGACTGCTTCCACGGTGTTTGAGGAGCTCTTGAACTCAAAAGAATGTTCAACTGGATCGGAAATCAACCAGCCACTGCTGTAAACCGAGAGAGTGAACACAAATTCGCCATCCTGCAAATCAAACAGCTCTGCAATGTTTGCCGCGATGATTTCATAGTTGGTTGAGCTTGTTTGAGTGGCGCTGACCTCCATCACTTCACCGTCATGTTCAGCAAAGAACCTGAGCCCGCTTGTCACTCCACCATTTGCAAGATTCAGCATAAGCCTGCCAGTGTCAAAGTTTTGAGTGATGCTTTGGATTTGAGAGTGTTTGTTCATCGTCACGATGGTTGCATCTGCGTCAAGCAAAATTCCATCTGCCGAGCTCTGCCTGTCAAGCCCCTCGCTTGGCTTGTTGGTGGCAAGCGTTCGAGCCGAGACTTGCAGCCTGCCTAAAAATTCTTCAACCTTGACCAAGTTCTCCTCGCCGGAGAGCAAATAGTCCTTGATTTGTCCGCTGGCATTTTCAACTTGAATGTAAGTTCCAACGCCATTAAAACTCGAATTGAAGGTTAAATATCCTATATTAGGCAGCGCCACCTTTGAATAAACACCACTTATCGTGTTTTCGAGTTTGTTCACAGCAAAAGTCAACGGCTGTGAGTTGGCTTTGCCACTGTCGCTGGTGGCCAAAGTGCGGAAGACAAATGTGAGATCGCCACTAGGCAGCACGCCATACTCGCTTTCAATGTCGGAAAGCCTCGCACTTCCACCCGTCAAAACGGTTTCAAACAAAATTTCGTCGTTTTGGTAAACCGAAAGCGAGTAGCCCTCGGCGTCAGGATTTTGCGTCCATGTCAAGGTTTGATCGTTGTAGTCCTCACTTCTTTCAAAAATCACTTCTGTTGTGTTTGCAATCCTGTCCAAATTCAGCTCTTGCTCCGCGCTTTCGCCAGTCCATGAATCCACACTGCCCGTTCTTCGAGCGTAAAGCAAGATGTTGTAAACTCCGCTGCCCCAATCGTCTGGGAAAGCAAAGTAATTGCCCTCTATCATTTGGCTCAGCCCTTCCTCATCACACCTGATGTAGAAGACCACATCTGCGTCGGTGCTGACAAGCGTGATGCCAGCTTGATCTTGAACAAATGTTGGCTGCGCGAGTATGGTTCCACTTGCCGAGGCCACACTTTCGTTTGGCACCGAAACTTTTTGCGTCGACTTTGGAATCACTCTGACAGTGTAATTTCCGCTTCTGCCATTTATATGCGGCTGCAAATCAACGGTCGTCGCTGTCGAATAAAAGGTCGTCGTTTCTTCTTCGATTTTGAGTTCGATTATATATCCTTCGCTTGCTGGTGGGTTTTGGGCTGCTGTGATGGTGAGCACTCCTGTGTCGGCCACAAAAATTTCTGGGGTTGCAAACTTGGAAACCACCAAGCTTTGCAGGTCGGATTCCACATCGCTGTCGCTCACCGCTTTTATCGCAATCGCGTTGTCGCCTTCGTTTAGCAAGGTTTGACTTAAATTGTAAGAAAGCTCTTGCACCCTTGCAGCTTCACTGCCGTTCACGTAGATGACATAGCTGATTTGAGATGTCCCTTCGCCTTCATGGTTCCAAGTCAGGGTTATCGGTTTTGCAAGCTCCTCATCAATCGTGGTTTGCGAGTCGTCTATGCTTGCTGAAAAATCTGTCACCGCATTGAGTTTTGTAAGTGAACTCGTGTCATCGAGAAGCAATCTTCCATAGTAACCTCGACCATCTTCCGATGTGATTTGATAGTTTGAAACATATACATAAAGTTCGAACGTGTAGTTGCCTTGCACAAGCGCAAGCAAGTTTTCGTGTGAAAGACTCAGCTGCGTGCTTGATATGTTGGAAATCACCGAGCGAAGTTCGCTTGTTGAATTATAAACTCTGATTTCATAGCGAATGTTTCCTGACTCTGGGTTTGTCAAGATCCAATCCGATGCACTTCCTGCCTCAAAGTCTTCCCACGAAATGCTGTTTGAAGAGATTTCAATCAGCGGTTCGTATTCTTCTTTTTCAAGTGGCTTTACCACAAAGTTTGCCACATCGCTTGAAATGTAGAAGGTTTTGTCCCCGTTTTCCTCAAAGGCTTTACCCATGATTTGAACGGAAACCTCTCCGTTTGTGCCAACAGTGACAACCTCTCCCTCTTCGACTTCGGCCTCGCTTGCAAGTTTGAATTCTGGACTTGTTCCCACACTGTTGCCGTTCACTCGAATGTCTGCGATGTTGTCAAGTTCAATGCTTTCCAGGCTGAACCCTGCGAAATATTGTCCACCTCTCTCGTAAACCGAAAGTCCAGAAACCTGTGAAAGTTTGTGCACAATAACTCTGCCAGAAGAGTTGGAGTCAAGTGCGTTATCGCTTCTTGCCACGATATAAAAGATATAATCGCCCTCTTGCGAAAAGTCATAGCCCGCAATTGAAAACTCATAGGTTTGCTGGTTGTTGACAGAAGATATGGTCGCTTCAAGTTGATTTTCGTTGGTTGATCTGTTGTAGTAAATGTCATAAACCACATTGTCGCCTTCAACCGCATTCCAAAGCAGCTTTCTTTCGGTGTCGTCATAGTTTAGCTGCGGAGAAGCCAGTTTTGTGATCGAAAGTGTTGTGTCTTGCGGGTTGTAAAGCAAGGTTGCATATCTTGACGGCAAATAGTAAACCGATTCAACCTCCTCGGAAATATTTGCAAAAATTCTGACATTGACGGTGTGGCTTTGATCGTAATGGCTGTCAAATTCAGGATTTTGCTCACGAAGAGGTTGCAAAAGTTCTTCCAAATCAAAACTGGTGAGAGCGGTTTCAAAAGTCACGCTGGCGCTGCCGTTTGCCGAAATCGCGGTGACTTCCACCAAGTAGTTTGCTCTTTCACCTGGTTGGCGTGTGTGAGCAAAACTTATCTGCCCCGCTGAATAATTTAGCGCCGTTGGAGTGGAGGATCTGTAAAAATTAAACGAAGCTTGCCCGCTTTCCAACATCACTTTTCCGTTTGTTGTGAAATCTTCGAAAAGGTCGTATCCTTCGACTTTCGCGTTTATGCTAAATGCTCCGTCATAGCTTGTAAGGTCTGCCTTGACGGCCTCTCCGCCCTCGCCACGTGCGATCTCGGAGCCATCTTTGCTCAGCACCAACACTCCTGTTTGATCAGGGTTTGCAACACTGATTGCCGTGCTGTTTTCGATAACCGAGTAGCTTGTTGGCGCTTGCAACCTTTCCACAAGCAAGGTTGACGTGGAATTTAAGTGAATTTTTTGCTCATCTTCTCCACTGGCTATTGTTTCCACTGTAATTGCGTATTCTTTTCCGGTTTCATTAAAGGTTTGGTTTTCAGCAAAGATGTAAGTAAGCTGCTCTAAAGAGTCCGTGTTGTAAACGCTTTGCAAAACAGCTCCATCAAGCGAAATTTTGTATTCATACGCAAATTCAACGGTTGAAATTGTCAAAACATATCTTTGGCTTTCTTGATTGTAGTCCAATCTGATTGGCGAGTTTTCCATGCTGATCGCTACAAAGAAATTATCTTGTGAGGCAACTTCGCTTGCCAAGTGTGTGTTGTTGTCGAGAGGCGTGCTGAGAACTTGCAAAACGTAATACCCTGCCTCTGAAATTTGAAGGCTTGGAGAGTGCGTTTCTCCGGTCACGACAGCCGCCTCTTCAATCGAGAAGTCTGATCCCGTCGTGAAAAGCGAATATGCATACTTCGCACCCTCAACGCTTTGCCACTGATAGGTTTGCTCGCTTTGAGCACCGTTGAGTGCTTGCAGCTCTGGCGAAGACAGCATTGTCAAAGTGTGAGAGGTTTCTGACACACTTGCAATTTCGTTTTCTTGTGGTGATCTTGTGGCGGTCAACTTGATTTCATACGCATCATCGTTTGTTCCATAAGCTTCGCTGCTGATCTTGCCAAGGCGAATCTTGGTCGTTCCGTTTTCTGTCGAAATGTCGTCCGCTTCAAGCGAAACAGGGATGTCGTTTATGCTGACTTCAAATTGATTTGCGTATGCCACTTCGTCAAAAACGAGGATTGACTCGCCCTCTTCGATGTCGTGACGCAGGTTTTCGATCTGTCCAACATTGTAAGCGCTCATCATCTTCACTTCATCGCTTTTCACCGCCATGCTTGTGCTTTGTTGACCAATCGTGATCTGTCCGTTTTCATCAAAAGTTGGCAAGGTTTGCAAGGTGAAAACATTCTCCCCCTCGCCGAGAGTAAAGTCGTAGGTCAGAGAATAAACCCCGTCTTCACTTTCTCCAAACTCAAAGTAATCGACTCCGTTCACATTTATCGGGGTGCCATTTTGTTTGACCACAAACCTTTTGTTGTGTTCTGATTGTGTGGTGAAAGTAACACGCAAAATGTCTCCCAAAATCTCATAGTCATATTGCACATTGCCAATCTTTGCGACATTGCCAAGTGTTTTCACTGCACCATTGGCAAAGCCTGTTTGTCCAATCGCTTGCAAAGCCAGAGTGTAGATCCCCTCTTGCACTCCATTTAAAATTGAATTTGTCGCCTGCGCGCCAAAAGAAAAAGTGCCAGAAGTCGCTCCGCTTAAAGAAGAATAATTTAAAAGATATCTTTGAGCATTTTCAGCAGTCTGCCAAAAAAGCTCGTTGTCTTGCAGGGTCAAAAGCGGTGTGTAAATTTTTTGAACGTCAAGTGTTGCTGTTTGGCTGGAATCTTGTCCAGAGTAAGTAATTATTTCAAATCTTCCAGTTTCACCTTCCGCAAGGTTTGCAAAATTTGCAGAAAAAGTTCTTCCTCTCACATCTTCGGTTGTGACTCCTTGGAAGATTACATCATATCTGTCTCCTGCCGCTTGCCAGCTCAAAATTCCAGTTTGCTGTCCAAACGTTCCACTGTCTGAAACAAAAGAAAGTCCGCTCGCCTGCCCCGCAAGTGCAAAAGTGAACTCTGCCTGAGCAGAAAATTCCGAACCTAAAACATTTTGCGTCGGATTTGCTTTTACGCCGACAGTATAACTTCCCGGCTGCGAAAGCTGATAGAAGTTGTCTTCCACAACAAACTCGCTTGGGCTTCCGTCGCGGTCGAGCACAACGGTGTAAGTTGCCGCTTCAACCTGCCCACCCTCTAAAACAAGCGATGCGTCCCATGTGATCAAACCATCGTTTGAAACCGCAATGTTTGCCGGCGCAGCAAACTTTTGTTTGATCGTGACACTCAAAACATCGATCACATTGTTCTCGTGCTTTGCCACAAGGCTCACCTGTCCGCTTCTTTGGGCAACAAAGGTGCCGTCTTCTTGTTTTGCCAAAACGGACGCGTTTCCACTTTCAAAAACAAGTTCAAATTCAGAGTCGATCATCTGAGCAGGGTCGAGAACCTCTCCAACTGCCAACACAACTTCGTCAGCGCTGAATTCTCCCGCACCCCTATATGTTTGCACACAACCAGCAAAACAAAATGCAGCCATCGTCACAAGTGTGGCGAAAAGGCTGAATATGATTGTGCTTATGCGTTTTTTTCTTGTCGTATTCACAAACATATTTTAACACTTTTCGCCAAAATTTATCAAATGAAATAATAAATATTTATAAAATATATACAAAAAATTTTTAGATTATTTTTTTGTGAAACAATAAAAAATCAAATATATTTTTCTGCCCATTGTGGCTTGTCAATAAAAGCTTTGTTTTTTAAATATTCAAAATTTTTATCAATTTTTTCAATTTTTAAAGAAAAACAATGCAATTTTTGATATTTTTGCTTAAATTTTTTGTTAATTTTGTTGTTTCCATATTTTCCGTCACCAACAATTGGGAAACCCATAAATGCCAGTTGCGCCCTTATTTGATGAGTTTTGCCGGTAAAAATTTGTGCAACCACCAAGCTTGTCTGCTCTCCTTGTTTGACGGTTTTAAACCTTGAAGAGATTTTTACGGCCTTTTGCACATACGTCTTATAAATCTTAACTTCGCTTCGTGAGGCGTTTTTGACCAAATATGCCTCCTGCAATTCTCCTTTAAAATTTGGCTTTCCAACAACTTCACAAACATACAGCTTTTCAATCGTTTTGTTTTTAAATGCGTCTTTTAAGGCTTTTTCTGCCTGCTCGTTTTTGGCCAAAATCAACACTCCTGTCGTGTTTCGATCCAGCCTGTGCACAGCAATGCTTCCTGGAAGCAATTTTTCCACTCCGCCGTCTCCCTGAACCTCAATTTCAGGGCCCTTTGAAACCACCACGACATTGTCGTCCTCATACAACTTTTTAACTTTTGGTTTTGGAGGCTCTTCACAGAAAACAACCACCGTCTCTCCGGCGTTTAGCACTTCATCTTCCTGCAAACGTTTTCCGTCACGCTTCACATCTTTGTTTTTCAAAATTTTGTTGGTTTGTGCGCTTGAAAAACCATAATTTAATAAAAAATCACGAATTTTTGAAGTTTTTTTAACATTTATTTCAAATTTTTGCATATTTTTTTCTCCAAAACAATTATAGCATAAAAATTAAATTATGCACATATTTTTTTAGTAAAGTTTTAAAAAGCAAAAAATGTTTGTTGGGAGAATTTAAAATGAGTGAAATTGTCACAATTGAAAATCAAAATTTGATAACTGTAAAAGGCGCGACAAAAGTGCGTTCAAGCACACAAAATGCCGCCGAGGTTGAAATCGACCAAACACTTCTTTTGATCAGCGGTTCAGATTTGGAAGTAAAAAAGCTCGACCTAGACAACAAGGAAGTGGTTTTTTCGGGAAACATAAGCCATTTGAAGTTTGTTCGTCATGGCGAAAAACAAAGTCTTTTTAAAAGGATTTTTAAATAGTGCTCTATCCCACTCTTACACAACCTGCAATCTTTTTTTCGCTGCTCGCTGCCGGACTTTTAAGTGGGCTAGCCTTTGACCTTGCAAACTTCGGCTCATATCTATGCAACAAAAACAAAATTGTTTTGCACATATTTCAGTTTGTTGCAACAATTTGCTGTTTTGTGATTTTTTATTTTGTAAACCTTTTTGTAAACTATGGTCAACTTAGATTTTATGCCATTGCAGCGTTTTTGATTGGGCTTATAGCTGAACGCACTGTCAGCCAAAAATTTATTGCAAAAAATGTTAAAAAGTTATATAATTTGAAACGTGGAAAAGGAAAAACAAAGGAAGATTCTTAAAATATGCGGTATTGTCGCTTTCACAGTTGTCATAATTGTGATTGTCGTTTTGTGCATTGTTTCTGCTGATTATAAACGACGAACCCAGCAGTTGCAAGATGACAACCAGCAGATAGAAGACATTTTGCAAAACCCGTCACCCGGTCAAACACCACAAGAAGGCGAGAATTCGTCCTCCATAGTTTTGATATATAATTGACGCCACATTTGCTTGTTGAACTTTGTTTATTAAAAATTGAATTCCAAAAAACTCTCCAACAGAGATGACCGCGGCCACAATCAAAAAATATACGACAGCGCTTTGCAACGCTCCAAACAAAAATCCCAGCACTTTGTCTGTGACGAGAAAGAACCGAACCTTTATCAGTCGAACAACAAACGGCTGCAAAACTTTTAAAACAAACAATAACAAAATAAAGTTGACGGCTATTACAACCGCGACCAATATAAGCCGGTAGAACACAGGGCTCAAAAGCTCTGCCACGGAGAAGCTTCCTTCAAAATTTATGTTTTGAGCAAATCCTTCCAAAACCCTTTTCACGCTTTCAGAAGTTTCGGAGTTTTCTATAACCTCCAAAACCTCCTCTTGTGAAGTGCAAACGATTTCTAAAAAGCTGGAATCCATTGATGTCAAAACAGAATTTGAAAGCCCACATATTTCATCTTTTAAAATGCTTTTTTCCATAAAAAAATCACTGCTTGGGCCTGCAAGCAGGAGCGCTGCCACCAGCGCAAGAACAAAAAACACAAAGCTGACGGCACTTTTTGCAAACCCTTTAAAAACACCTCCCACAGAAAAAAGTGCAAAAAGCGCAATAAAAATGGTGTCCATGCAACAATTTTTGACTTGTAAAAAAATTTTTTACATCAATTTAATTGACAACTCAAAATTTAGGTGGTATACTTGCTTTCGCAAACAGTTTTTCTCCCTCCCTAATTGTTTGCAAAGCACAAAAGATTGCGAATTGGCAAGTCGTCAATTCGCAAACACAGTGGCTTTAAACAACCGCCGCACAAAGTTTTAAAGACGCTGGCATAAACCGATAGAGGTTGACAGCCGGGTGCTCTTGACAATTTAATATTTGCCTCCTTAGCTCAGCGGTAGAGCACGAGGCTGTGCGCGTAAGCGTATGGAGCGATAGCGGAATTAAACCGATAAAGGTTGACAGCCGGGTGCTCTAACAACTTAATATTTTGCCTCCTTAGCTCAGCGGTAGAGCACTCGGCTGTTAACCGATAGGTCGTAGGTTCGAATCCTACAGGGGGCGCCAATAAAGCAGACTTTAGTCTGCTTTTTTTATTTGATGAGAACCTGCGACCTAGTAAAAAGCTCGCACACTTCCACGTTTTGCTTTTTCTGGGTTCGCATTCGGTTCGAATCCTACAGGGGGCGCCAAACGGAGCTTGCCTCCGTTTTTTTTGAGAATTTTGGGTCTTGACTATCAAAGGCTTTGTTGATATAATTGAATTAGGAGTTATCTGATGAGAAAAGTTTACAAACTATACTACGTTGCAAAAAATGATCCGGCAGCGTCAGAGCTTATGGAAAAGAAGGAAACACGCAAATTTAAGGCAAAGATTTTGATTGGTAGCTGGTTTTCTGGCCGCAGGCTGATCCGAATCAAAACCCAAAACCCTGAAATCGTTTATCGCTACAACAGCAAGACAAATGCCGGCGACAAACTTGACTCCTTCTCAGAAGGCGATCAAAAAAAGTTGGATTTGATTGTGAACGCAATTTTAAAGGGAAATGGCAAACTTTTTGCTTATTCAAGACTGGGCGGAAAAATTCTGCTTGGAAAACAACTGAAAGTTTTAGACGCGATTCCAACCGACTTTTTCAAGTTTGACGAAACCAAAAAGCTTTACGAAGAGCAAGAAATCTTTGACAAAAACAGCGCGGCTTATCGAAGCGACACCCTTTATGGCAAGCTTATCAACAACACAATCGGAAAAATGGCAAAATACAACGACCGCGTTTTGTTTTCGCAACACAGAGCAGACCCTCCGGTTGTTACAACACAAACCCTCTCTTATGAAACAACTTCCTCTTCTGACCCCGTAGATGCAAGTGAAGTTCGGGCAGTTCCAGATGTTCCAGAATATTTGAAAAGATCTAATTATATGAAAAACAAAGAAAAGCCGGAGGAGGAAAGGCTGTTTACTCCATCATCTTTTAATAGAGAATAAAAAAACCGACGACGTGTCGGTTTTTATTTTTGTTTGCTTTCGGCAAATTTTATGGCTCTTCGCACATTTTTATATGTTGGCAGCGCGTTTTCTGCCAGCAGAGTGTTTGCTCCAAAGTTTTGCGCAGGCAGAATGTCGCAATCAAAGCTGTTTCCTACAACCATCATTTCATATGGATAGAGATCCGCTTCTTTTGCAATTTGTTTGTAGGTTGTAAACTTTGTCAAATCATCTTTTTCATATCTGTTGCTGTAAATGCCTTTAAACCATTTTGGATTGATTTTCAGTTGTTTGCAGACGTCATATACTTCTGGAATTGTCGAGTTTGTGGCGATAAACAGACTGTATCTTTTTGAAAGCTTTCGTAGATCATTGTTTTTGATCACTTGAATTTCCTGAGGATTTTTGATTGGAAAAGGATTTTTTTCTCTATATTCTCGCCATAGGTCTGGGTCTAAGCCGTGTTTTACAAGAGCTTGAACAACTTGCTCTCCAGAGCCTATGTTTCGAAGGTTTTTGCCAGTCAATTTTCTTGCCGCGTGAAGACAATATTTTTCCCAGTTTGTCCAGTCAGCACCTTGATAGAGCGTGTCGTCAAAGTCAAAAACAATGGCGACAATCTCCCCTTTCCCGGTCCAGTTTTTTCGGCAAAACATGATAACATCTGTAGTTAAGATGACCAAACTTTCAAATGCCATAACGCCATAGGCAATAAATATGTTAAAAGGAATAAAGTTTGCTAGTAAGTAAAACGTAAGATAATATATTGTAACTAATACCTGCATGATAGTTTGAGCCAAACTTTTGCCGCCTGCCGTCAAAACATATGATGACAGCGTCCACGCCAAAACCCTAAAAAGGTAAAGGCCGATGTAGAGGAAATAGGTTTGCGCCCCCGTTTGTAAAAGCTCTGGATTAAGTCCCATCATAAACGGCCAAAACAATATTCCTGACAAGACAGCGTAGCCAACCCAGAATGATAGTGCAATCAAAACCGAATATTTGCCAACAATGTAGGCTCCTTGATAGCGCCTTCTTCCAATAAGTCTTGCAACTTGCAAGCTTGTGATATGAAGGCTGGCATACAAAAAGTTCAACAAAACATCTAAAACATTTTCAAAATAAGAATAGGTGTTGAATATGCTTTCGCTATATTTAAGCAAGAACAGAGAAGCCAAAGTGTAGCCCACTTGCCAAAAAATTTCCACCAAGAGTCTTGTGAAGATGATTAAGAATTCATTTTTTGAAAGCGACACCTTTTTAAGTTTTAAAATATTAACCCCGAACTCTTTTCTAAAAACCCTCGCGTTGTAAATTGCACTGAGCAAAAATGCGACAAAGAAAATTAGAGGGATCCAAGTTAACACAACTCCGCCAACAAGGAACAATAGTGCAAAGCCAAAAATTATGGTTACAAAGATGATTATGTTGCTGTTCATTTGCTGTTTTGTTTTGTTGAAAAGTCTTAGCGTAGATTCGAAATATTTTGTGACGCTGCTGAAAATTATCACTCCACACATCAGATAGTAAAACAACATGCTGTCAACGTTTGTCAGCCCTAAAAGTGACGAAAGGATCCATTCTCCGCCCGCAAAAAGAATCACGGCACCAACAAAGTTTGTTGCTGCGTTTACATAAAACCCCGCACGGAGATAGTTTTCCTTGTCCTTCTTTTTGCTTTCAAGCAAAACCATCACGCCTTGCGTGACACCAAAATAAAAAATATCAAAAAAGAAGTAAATGGTTATCAGAGCGTTGTAGTAAGTCAAATCTGCAACATTCATTGTGTTTGCAAAGACGGCTGTGACAAGCCACATCAGTGATATTGCAATGCCTCTTATAAACAACCACTTTGCAGATTTTATAACCCTCCAAAAATATTTCCAAAAACCACCTTTTAAAGAAATAATTTCCGCTGAGCTCTCTTTTGTCATAAAGTGAACTATCCTTCGATCGACCCAAACGTGCGAGGGAAAATTTCCACATCACGAATGTTTGCAATCCCTGTCAGATACATCACGAATCTTTCAAAACCAAGTCCATAACCTCCATGTTTGTTGGTCCCATATCGTCTGGTGTCAAGATACCATTTGTAATCCTCTTCTTTGAGTCCAAGTTCGGCCATTCTGGCTTTTAAAACATCAAGTCTTTCCTCTCTTTGACTTCCTCCAATGAGTTCCCCAATCCCCGGCACGAGCAGATCAACCGCGGCCACTGTTTTTCCGTCGTCATTAAGTCTCATATAAAAAGCTTTGATGTCTTTTGGATAGTCAGTCAAAAAGACTGGTTTTTTGTAGACTTTGTCAGTCAAATATTTTTCATGTTCGGATTGCAAATCCATTCCCCACTTAACTGGGAAAACGAACTTTTCGTTTGAGTTTTGCAAAATTTCGATGGCTTTGGTGTATGTCACCCTCTCAAAACTGTTGTCAACGATGTTTTGCAATCTTTCAAGCAAACCTTGGTCGACAAATCTATTCAAAAACGCAAGCTCGTCTTTACAGTTTTCCAGAACATAAGCAATGACAAACTTCACCATATCTTCTTCGTTGTCCATGACATCTGCAAGCTCACAGAAACACATCTCCGGCTCCATCATCCAAAACTCGGCAGCATGACGAGTGGTGTTGGATTTTTCCGCCCTGAATGTTGGCCCAAAAGTATAGGTTTTGCCAAACGCCATTGTCAAACATTCCTCATGCAGCTGTCCAGAAACGGTAAGCCCTACTTTCTTTCCAAAAAAATCTTTGCTTTGGTCAAGTTTTCCTTCTTTTGCAACGCGCTCCAAGTCAAGTGTTGTGACTTGAAACATCTCTCCTGCGCCTTCACAGTCGTTGCTGGTGATGATTGGTGTGTGCACATAAACAAAACCGCGTTCGTTGAAAAACTTGTGAATTGCATATGCACTAACCGAACGAACTCTAAAAACGGCGTTAAACAAATTGCCTCTTGCTCTCACGAAAGGAATCGAACGCAAAAATTCAATCGTGTGTCCCTTCTTTTGAAGAGGATAGTCTGTTGCACTTTCGCCCAAAACGACAACGCTGTCTGCGTTGATTTCAAAAGGTTGTTTTGCATTTGGTGTCACAACCACCTTTCCCAACACTTCAAAAGACGCCCCAACGTTTTGTTTTGCAACTTCATCATAGTTTGCAATTTTTTCTCTTTCAAAAACGATCTGAACGGACTTGAAGTTGCCATCATTCAACTCTATAAATCCAATATTCTTTGAGTCTCTAACCGTTCTTGCCCAGCCGCAAACCTTTATCTTTTTTCCATTCAACTTTTCAAAGTCTTGATTTAAAATCCTAATTTCCGTTCTTTTCATATTTCACCTTTTTAGTCTTTTTTGTCAATTTTGATGCCACAAGAAGCAAGCTGCTCGTCTGTTGGAACAGATGGAGATCCCATCAAAAGATCTCTTCCATTTTTGTTGAGTGGAAAAGCAATCACTTCTCTGATCGAATCTTGCCTCATTATTGGCATGAGCATTCTGTCAAATCCAAACGCACAACCTGCGTGAGGTGGAGCGCCGTAATGGAAGGCGTTGTAAAGCGCTGGAAATTTTTGCTCGACAACCTCTTTTGGATATCCTGCAATTTCAAACGCTTTGACCATGATTTCTGGATCATGATTTCGAATAGCGCCAGAAAGCATCTCGTAGCCGTTGCAAACAAGGTCATATTGATAAGCAACGATTTCAAACGGATCCTTTTCATTTAAAGCTTTAAGCTCTCCCTGTGGCATTGAAAATGGGTTGTGCGCAAAGTCAGGCTTGCCAGTTTCTTCGTTTTTCTCATAGAACGGAAAGTCGACAATCCAGCACATTTCTATTGCGTTTTTATCAATAAGATCAAGTCTTTCTCCGAGTTCGTTTCTAAGTGCTCCGATAAGTTTTATTGCCCTTTCTTCTTCATCTCCAACAACAAAAACAGCGTCGCCTTCTTCAATCTCAAACGTGCAAACAAATGCCTTCTTTTCTTCATCGGACAGGGCTTTGACAAAGCTTCCATTAAGCTCTGATTGTGAAAATTTCGCCCACGCCATTCCTTTGCCTTCCAAGCTTACAATAAAGGTTGAAAGTTCGTCAAAAAACTTGCGAGATTTGTCTGCGGCTTTGGCTTTTATCAGCTTCACACACTTGCCTTTCAAAAATCCCACATCTGTTTTTTCAAAAAAGCTTGTTGCATCTTGCACTTTTAAAGGATTTCTAAGATCTGGTTTGTCAGAGCAGTAATCTCGCATGGCCTCCGCCCATTTGATCCTTTTAAATGGTGCTTTGCAAACCTTGTAATCTGAAAATTTTTCAAAGATCTCTGTTGCCAAAGTTTCACAAACTTCAAAGACATCGTCTTGTGTTGCAAAACTCATCTCCATGTCGATTTGATAAAACTCGCCTGGTGTTCTGTCGGCTCTGGCAGCTTCGTTTCTGAAACATGGTGCTATTTGAAAATATCTGTCAAAACCACTGACCATCAAAAGCTGTTTGAACTGTTGTGGAGACTGTGGCAGCGCATAAAACTCACCCGGCGCATAGACAGTTGGAACAATAAAATCTCTTGCCCCTTCCGGCGAGGTGTTTGCAAGGATCGGTGTTTGAAATTCCACAAAGCCAAGTTCGGTCAATCTATTTCTCACAAATTGCAAAATCTGCGCTCTTTTCAAAATTCTTTCATGTAATTCTGGGTGCCTCAAATCCAAAAATCTGTATTTGAGCCTGAGCTCTTCCTTGGTTTGAGGTGCCTCGCTGATTTCAAAAGGAAGCACATTTTGACACTTGCCCAAAAGTTTGACGCTTTTCGCCTCAACCTCAATGTCTCCGGTTGGCATTTTGGGGTTTTTGCTTTCTCTTTCAACCACCCTTCCTTCAACTTGAATCACACTCTCTTTAACCAGTCCTTCAACAAGTTGTTCATCTCTAAACAAAATTTGAGTCACTCCATATTTGTCTCTGCGCGTCAAA
>CALVYS010000003.1 GCA_944372355.1 uncultured Clostridia bacterium
AAATGAAGCGAAGCAAGGTTCCAGCCAAATACAAGTGGGATTTATCAAGTTATTGCAAAGATGACGAGGAGTTTTTTTCGTGTTTTAAACTTATAGAAGCTAGGGCAGACGAAATCAAAGCATTTGAGGGAAAGTTAATTGATGAGGAAATTTTGCTCAAAGTTTTAAATTTGGACAGCGAAATTTCTCTCGAACGTGAAGTGCTTGGCAACTATGCGGCAAGAAGGTTTGAAGAGGATCTGTCTTCTTCAAGCGGGCAGCAACTTGAAAGCGAGTTTTCAAGAGTTGCCACGCTGCTTTCAGTGGCGGGCTCATATGTCACTCCTGAAATTTCAAAATTTAGCAATGAAAAACTGGAAAAATTGAAAAAAAATCCAAAATTTTTCCATTTTAAACTCTATTTTCGTGATATTATAAAATCCAAGCCGCACATTTTAAAAGGCGATCAAGAAAAGATGATCTCCGGAATGGGTGAATTTTTGGGAGCTTCATCTGATTGTTTTGACGCGTTTAGCAACGCGGATTTGAAGTTTGAAGATGTGCTTGACAGCCGTGGCAGGAAGCACAAATTCAATCAAGAGCTTTATGGGGTTTACATGCGCTCGAAAGACAGAACGCTTCGAGAAAATGCCATCAAGCGAATCAATGGCACCTTTGGCAAGTTTTCAAACCTATTGACAAAAAACTATCTTGCAAATGTCAAAGAGGATTGTTATTTTGCCAAATTGCGAAACTATCCTTCTGCACTTTTTCATGCAATCAAATCAGAGGACGCAAGTCAAAAAGTTTATGAGAACCTGATCAGCAGCGTGAGAAAAAACATAAAAATTATGCACAGGTTTGCCGAGCTAAAAAGACAAAAACTGGGGCTTGATAAATTTGCAATTTATGACGAAAGCGCTCCGGTTGGCAAATCGCTAAACAAAAAATACACGTTTGATGAAGCATATGAGCTTTTCAAAGCCTCTGTTGCTGTGCTTGGCCCGGAGTATGTCAAAGTGCTGAATGAAGCCAAGGCCGAAAGGTGGATCGATGTCATGCCAAATGATGGCAAGGCGACAGGAGCATATTCTGCTGGTGCTTTTGGCAAAAATCCAGTTGTGCTTATGAACTTTGTTGGCGACTTTCGATCAGTGGAAACCCTGGCCCATGAAATGGGGCACAGCATGCACACCTATTTTTCTTCAAAGCACCAAATCTTTGAAGAATCCGGCTATGTAATTTTTGTGGCAGAGGTGGCAAGCACTGTGAACGAGATGTTGCTTTCCATGCATATGTTAAAAAATTGTCGTTCGAAAAAGGAAAAGCTTGCCATCATTGACAACCTGTTCGTAGGAGTGCGTTCGACAATTTTCAGGCAAACGATGTTTGCCGAATTTGAGGAGTGGGTGCATTCTGAGTGTGAAGCCGGCCGTCCGCTTTCCAAAGATTTGCTTTGCAAAAAATACTACGATCTAAACAAATTTTATTTTGGGTCTAAGGTGAAGCTTGTCGATGAAATTCAATATGAATGGTCACGCATTCCACATTTTTATCGCAGTTTCTATGTTTACAAATATGCAACTGGCCTTATCAGTGCACTCAACATTGTCAACGCGATCCTGTCAGGAAAAGAAGGGGCACTGGAAAAATATTTGAACTTCCTTTGCTCTGGCTGCACAAAACCACCGGTGGAACTTTTGAAAGATGCCGGTTGCGATTTGGAAAACCCACAAACTTTTGATGAGGTTTTTGAGTTTTTAAATGTTTTGTTAGATGAATATGCTAAGTTATAAAAAAAACGACCACTAATCAAGTGGTCGTTTTTGTCCGCAGTTTTGCCCAATCATAATCCCTCCTGCCAGCAGCAAAAGCCCAATTGGGATTGCGATGTTTAAGTAGCCGCAACCTAGCGGTCCGCAATGGCCGGCAGGTCCACATGGAGGCATCAGCGGATTGCATGGGGAAGATGGGCACCCCCAACAGTCTGGACATCTAGAAGCTGGCATGTCAAAATAGCAGCCACTTCGATAGCATCTTTCGTAGTTCATTTGTGCCTCCAATAATATTCTATTTTTAAAGAGAGCAAAGTGTTACTCCTCTTTCGGCTTTGCGCTGGCACTGCCAGCACTTGCCCCGCAAAGCGATGCAAGAAAAAAGCGCTTGGCACGCCAAGCGCTTTTTGCAAAGCCGAAAGTTATTTGACAAAGATTTTTTGCGTCACCTTCAAAAACAGTGATTTTGGAACCAATTTTTGCAAAAAATAAAGGATTTTTTGCTTTCCAATGATTTTTTGTGGTTTTAGCTTTCTTTTTTCTATAAAGCGCACCATTTTTTTGACGGCGTATTCCACAGGCATGCGTTTATCTTCGTGAGAATCAACATATTTTGTGGAATTTTCCACCGACTTGCCATACCTGTCGTTGGTTTGAAAAACCTTTACTCTGTTTTTTGTGAAGTTGGTCTTGACTTCGCCAGGGCATATCGCTGCCACTTGAATCTTGGTGTTTTTAAGCTCCATTCTCAGGCCATCGGTGATCATGCTGACGGCTGCTTTGCTGGCACAATAGTAGGATCTGAAAGGAAGCGGAAACAGCGCGCAGGTTGAGCTTATGTTTATGATCTTGCTTTTTTCTTTCATCATGGGAAGGGCACGCTTTAAAACATCGACGAGTCCAAAAAAGTTGATGTCAAACTGTTTGCGAATGTCTTCTTCGCCCACCAATTCCACAGCGCCTGACAAACCTCTGCCAGCGCAGTTGATGAGTATGTCCAACCTCTCGTCTTTAAGTTTTTCGAAAGTGGAGTCAAGCGAGGTTTTGTCGGTGATGTCACATGGAAAATTTTCAGATGACAAAGAAAGATCAAGCACTCTGTCACCCTTGGAAAGAAAATAGTTTTTAAGTCCCAGTCCGATCCCGCTTGATGCTCCGGTGATCAAAATCGTTCTATTCATATCATGCTCCTTTTTTAGAGTATACTAAATTTTGAAAAGTTTTAAAAGTAAAAAGGCGGTTTAATAAACTTTTATTTTTTCACAAAACATGCTATAATTTTTTTAGGAGTAATAATTTTGGGCTTGACGAAAAAAGGATATTTCACAGCGAGTGGCATTTTGTCGATAATCTTGTCGGTGATTTTGGCCATTGTCACAATTGTTGAGCTTTTGAAAAAGGGCTACTTTGGTGAAACTCCAACTGGTCATGGTTATGTCACTGGCGTTGGCGAAAATATTATAATCGGCTACACCTGTTTGAGTTTTAGTATTTCAAACTTTATAGGTGGAGTTTTGATGCTTGTCGCGACAAGACTTTACACCACAAAGCATCAGAAAAACTTGGTGATCGCATCAAGCATTTTCACGATTTTAGGTGCGTGCGCATTAAATTTGAACGCGGTTGCTTTATACCTAGCGTATGGAACAGACGACTATGTTGAAATCAGGCAAGCAAAATCTGCTGTTAAAACAGGAAAGAAAAAACAGCAAACCCAACCAGAAAATCTTCGCGCTTCAATTCAGGCTTTGAGAAAAATGCGAGATAATGGTGAAATTACCGACGATGAGTTCAGATATTTTCTTTTCGATCTGATAGAACATAAAAAATAGTTTGATATTTGAAAAATTTATGCTATCCTAATTAAAAATGATAAAGGAGGAGAGATGAACAAAAACAGAAGAAGCATTTTGCTTGCAAGCGGAATTATTTCTTTGGCTGTGACGGTGATGTTTATGATTTTTGCTATATGTGCGGGGTCAATCACACAGTTGTTGATAGATCTAATGGAAGCTGCTGCTGGTGGCGCGGATTATTCGCTTTACATGGAAAGTATGAAAGCTTGTGTCATCGCAGGAAGCGTGATCGCACTGGTTTTGAATGGCTTGGCAGGAACGCTCACTATCATTGCCGTAAGCGATCCAGCCAAATTTGAAGCACGCAGAAAACTTTACATCACAGGTGCAGTTTTCACTTTGGTTTCAAGTTTGATTTCGGTTTCAGCAATTTTGTATTATGTAAATTTCGGCCTTTATGGCGGAACTGCCACAACAAAAAATGCTTAAATCAAAACAAAAACTCCGCATCAGTCGGAGTTTTTTTGTTGGCGTTTCTGTTTAAAAAATTCTTGTAAAATTTGTGAAGCCTCTTCTTTGCCTGCACATCTTCGAATTTCAACTTTATGGTTTAATCTGGGTGAGGAGAGAATGGTTTGCAAAAGGTTGTCCTTGGAGGTTTTTTCTTCTGCGGCGTAGAAGAGCGTTTTGATTCTGGCGTTTGCAATCGCGCCCGCGCACATAGGGCAAGGCTCTAAGGTCACATATATGTCACAACCCTCCAATCTCCAAGATTTTAGCTTTTTGCATGCTTTTTCTATTGCGATGATTTCAGCATGTTTTGTGGCGATCTGTTTGCCTTCGCGTTTGTTATATCCTTTTCCAATCACTTTACCATTTTTTACAACAACAGCGCCCACGGGAATCTCTCCATGAGCTGCTGCCTTTTTTGCAAGTTCGAGTGCCAAATCAACAAACTTTTCCATGCTTAGATTTTAACTCATTCTGTTTGGAAAGTCCAGCAAAATGATGTATACTTTTGTTATGAGCAAAAAAGAATTATCACAAGCGCCTTTTAAAAAACGCAATTATTATGACATTTCAGACACCGGCATCGGTTATTTTCTTGCCATAATCGCACCTTACGTTGTCATGGTTTTGGTGCTGATTTTTATGGGCATCGCAAGTTCACAGTCTGGCATGCAACCAGATCAAATGCAAAACACTTTGGCTTATGAGATAGTTTCCTGCTTTATTGCGCCAGTCGGTTTTTGCGTGTTGTTTTTTGGATTTAACAAGGCAAGAAAGATCAGCTTCAAAGCAGCCAATCTCAAACCAAACATCAAAGTTTGGGATTTTGTCATGTGTTTTGTTGCGGCCATAATCTGCCTGTTTGGAATGCAGTATTTTATCGGTGGAATCGATCATCTTTTGGTGGAAGGTGGCTACGAGCTCTCCACAGTTTCTCTTCCAATGGACAATGTGGGGTGGCTGATTTTGGCCATAGTTTTGATGGCGGTGCTTCCTGCCGTGTTTGAGGAGCTGATTTTCAGAGGGATCATTTTGAATGGTCTGAGAAGCAAAATGGGCGATGTGGCTGCCATTTTTCTTTCCGCTGCCATGTTCGCTTTTATGCATGGTTCTGTCCAACAGCTCATCTATCAATTTGCACTTGGCGTGGTGATAGCATGGATGGTGGTCCGCACAGGGTCACTTATTTCAGGCATGATAATTCACTTTTTAAACAATGCTATGGTTCTGATTTTGGGTTACATTGACTTGCATTACGGTGGCCTTACAATGAGCTACAACGCTTGGCAGTGGGTGATTTGTGTGGTGCTGGTGCTGGTTGCGGCAGCATTGCTGTTTGTCATTGAAAAATTCTATTTTAAACACAAAAATCATGAAATAGCTGAAAAAAATCAGCAAAATGATGAAAAAACAGATGAAAATCTCTCCAAAGAGGCCAAAACTCAACAAGATTTGAAAGCAAAGCCTTATCCAATTTTGCTCTGGATTTCGATAGGCGTGTCGGTTGTGCTTTGCTTGATCAACACTTTAAACAGTTTCGGGGCATTATAATCGGAGAAAGGGAATATAATAATCACAATGAAAGAAAACTCCAAAAACTTCAACTTTGCAATGCTGACCTATTTTATAATAGTCGCGCTGTTTGTTGGGCTGAGAATTATTTCTGCATTTGGGCTTTTTGATGGAATGGGCACCGCAGCGAATTGGGTGTTCACTTTGATCGTGCAAGTTGTCGTGCTTTTTGGCGGATCGGTTTTGTTGTTTTCAGCTTTTAAAAAACAAAAAATCAAAACCACATTTGAATATTATGGTTGCAAAAAAATTTCTGGAAAGGTGGTTTGGCTTGCCGTTTTGCTTGGGGCTGTGGTGTTTTTCTTGAACATTTTTGTCTCCTCAACTTTCAACTCAATCATAGACTTTCTTGGCTATGAGCACACAACTTCCTCCATACCAAGCAGCTACAACTTCATTTCGTTGGTGGCCAATTTGATGTTTTCAGCTTTACTTCCTGGAATTTGTGAAGAGCTTGTGCACAGGGGAATGCTGCTCAAAAGCATGAAGCCGCTTGGAATGTGGAAGTCGATTTTGCTTTCGGGACTGTTCTTTGGCCTGTTGCATTTGAATATAGAGCAGTTTTTCTACGCCACAATAATTGGAATCTTTCTTGGTTTTTTGACCACTATGACAAACTCAATCTACCCAGCGATGATCGTGCATTTTATGAACAATGCCCTCAGTAGCTATCTCACATTTTCACGCGTCAACAACCTTCCTTTTGGAAGCGCATATGAGTGGTTCTTTGGCGTGGTTTCGTCAAACGTCTTGCTTGGAATTTTGCTGTGTTTGTTGGTGCTCATCGTGCTGGTTTATCTTCTTTATATTCTCTGCCGAAAAATCTTCCGCACTCAGCTCAAATCCGAATTTGATCGAGCTGCTGAGCAGGTTCAGCGTGAACTGACCAAGCAGGCCTATCTTATAGATTTGGAAAACTCAAAAAACGGTCAAGCGGGACAGGAGATCGAGCTTGCCGATCCACGGCTGGAAATCATCAAAAAGCTTTTTGAGTTAAAGCCAACTCAAACAGAAAAATTCACTCCATCAAAGTATGGCCGGTTGCTGCTGTGGGTGAGTTTCGCGCTGCTGAGCGTTTTGACGGTTTGCACTTTTGTTTGGGGGGTGTTATGATTAAAATAAGGCTGGTTTGCGTTGGCAAACTTAAAGAAAAGTTTTGGGTTGAGGCCCAAAATGAATACATAAAGCGACTTGGAAAATTTTGCAAGTTTGAGCTTGTGGAGCTTCCAGAAAAAAATCAAACCTCCACGCCACTTGAAACTTTAAACAGAGAAGGTGAGGAGATTTTGGCAAGGCTTGAAGGAAGATCCTTTTTGTTTGATGTAAAAGCGCGTCAAATTTCCAGTGAAGAATTTGCCGAGTTGTTGCAAAAGAGCGCGCTCACTTCAAGTGCGCTCACTTTCATAATTGGCAGCAGCCATGGTGTGAGCGAAAAAGTTAAAAAAGCCGCAGGCGAAGGCCTGTCTTTTGGCAAAATCACCCTGCCACACAATCTTTTTAGAATAGTGGCATTGGAGCAAATTTATCGTGCTTTCAACATTCTTGAAAACACCTCATATCACAAATAATTTACAATTTCATCTCTATGAGCATATGCGTATTCGACAGCAGCTTGATGCGCCTCATCAACGCGTTTGGTGCCATGTGTTTTACTGAGTAAAAAATGAATGCAGGTGTGGCCGTCCATGCCTGTGTTTTCTATGTAGCTTTGGCCATGAGGATAGCCGTTTATGCTTGCTGCGACAAAGTTGTTTTTTGTCACTTCCACCCAAACAGGACGCCTCGCCCAGCTCCATTCGTAGTTATAAATGCTGTGAAAGATCTCAGTGTTTTCTCGATCAATGGGTTCAACATCGGCATGGTTATGCCCGCCATTTCGATAAACATAGTAGGTTTTTCCGCTCTGAATGTCAATCACCCTGGTTTTTTCATAGGTCGGGAACATGGCATTGACGGTTTCAAACCAGTTTAGATTTGAAACGCTCACATCATCTCCCGCTTGATAGATTTCATCTTCGCCTTCGTAGAAGTTGTTCAGGTTGTAAATGTCGCTAGACGTCAAATTGGCATGTTTTCCTGCGATTGGATAGGGAAGCACGCAGCACAAGATGCCACAGGTGATCAAAACAATAAAAAAATAAAATGGTAAAATTTTCTGCATAATCATATCTTGCGTAATTTTTAAAAAAATAAATAAATATATTTACTTTAATGAAAAAAAGCTTTTCTGCGATAATGATTATCATAGGCACCGTCATTGGCTCTGGCTTTGCAAGTGGCAAAGAAGTGGCGGTGTTTTTTTCGCGTTTTGGAAGCATATCCTATTTTTTTATTTCACTCACTTTTTTTCTGTTTTTTGGCATTATTTACTTTTTTTTATCTCGCGGAGAAAGGGCGTTAAGCAGACTCACCTCATCAAAACTCATCTCTTTTTTGTGCGTGATCATTTCCCTGATTTTCACCTCATCAATGTTTGCAGGCACCATCAATGTTTTGCCGCAAAACCTTTTTTTGAGAGTCCTCATTATGGCTATGCTTGTCCTGATTTGCATTGTGGTGGCCAAAAGAGGCGTGAAAAGCCTTGCTTTTATCAACAGTTTGCTCATTCCCATCACGATTGTGGCAATGTTTGTCGTGTTGATTTCAGGGTTTGACGGATTTGCTTTGCCGACATTTCACCAAAACGGGTTTGCAGGATTGTTTTTTGCACTGCTGTATGCGGTTTTAAACTTTTCGATTTCAAGCGTTGTGATCGCTGAAACCGGTCAAACACTAACAAAAAAACAGAAGGCATGTGTGAGTTTTGTTTCGAGTTTTGTGCTTTCTGCTTTTTTGATGCTGACAAATGTTGTTCTGCTTGCCAACCCCGAGCTTATCGCTCTACCCATGCCGCTTGTCAGCGTTTCAACAGGGCTTGCAGGCGTGCTTATAAAATTCGTCATATTTTCAGGTTGCATAACAACCTTGTTTTCGCTTGTTTGGACAACGCGCCTTGCACTTGAAAGATTTGGCTTGAAAATGAGTGCTATTGTCGTTGTCGCAGTCTTTCTTCCGATAGCCGTGTCGCTTTTAGGTTTTGGGCAAATCGTAAGCTTTTTATATCCATTTGCCAGCATAATTGGCGCCTTGGTTTTGTTTTGTGTTTTTCTTTTGCCAAAGGGCGAAACCCCACCTTAGCGTTTGTGCCATTTTTCCAGCAAACTCACAAGCAGATACATCACCGCAGCAAGCACACACAAAATCACGGTGCTCGTCATGACAAGGTCGATTCGGAAAATCTGACTGCCATAAACGATGAGGTATCCAAGGCCGGCACTGGAAGATAGGTATTCGCCCATAATGGTTCCAACCCAAGCCAGACCGACATTGATCTTTAAAACTGAGATAAATTCGTCCATAGCGCTGGGGAGAACGAGTTTCCAAAAGATTTGAATTTTTTTTGCGCGCATGGATTTCATCAGTTGAATCTTGTCAAAGTCGCAAGAATTAAAAGCATTCAGCATAGTGATCGTGGTCATGACAATGCAAATCAGCACACACATCACAATGATTGCGCTCATGCCAGATCCCACCCAGAGAATGATTATTGGGCCGAGGGCAATTTTGGGCAGCGAGTTTAAAACCACAATATATGGCTCTAAAATTCTTCTAAGTTTCTCGCTCCACCACAGAATAATTGCAATCAAGGTTCCGCCCAAGGTGGCAATGGCAAAGCCACACAAGGTTTCCAGCAAGGTGATGCCAATATGCCTCCAAATCGTGCCGCTTTCGATAAGCGAAGAAAGCATATTAAAAATCCTAGACGGGCTGCTTACAAAGAAAGGATCGATAATTCTAGTTTGTGCAAGCAACTCCCATAGTCCAACAAACGCAACGAGAATGATTATTTGAAAGAATAGGACAAAAATTTTATCATTTCTTCTCTTGCGCAAATATCTTTCATGCGCCTTAGAGTAAGGTGCGCATTTTGGTAATTTAAGTTTTTTCTTTTTCATTTGTAAGCTTTTTCCACACAAAGTCGAAAAGAGAACCAAAACGAGGGTCTTCACGCCTTAAAAGTGGGGTTTCTCCGTTCAGTTTTAACATTTCAATATGCTTTACGGTGGCTGGTCGTGAGGAGAGGATTATCAGCTTATCCGACATCGAAAGCGCCTCGGAAATGTCGTGAGTGACAAGAATGGCCGTCTTTTTTTCGGATTTGATGATCTCGTAAACATCATCACAAACATTGAGTCTGGTTTGAAAGTCAAGCGCAGAAAATGGCTCATCTAAAAGCAAAAGCTTGGGTTCCAAAACCAGCGTGCGAATGAGTGCAACCCTCTGACGCATGCCACCACTAAGCTCGCGCGGCTTGCGATTTTGAAAGCCGTAGAGGTCATATTTTTGCAAAAGCTCCTTTGCGAAGGCAAGTTTTTCTTCCTTGTTTTCATACTTTTGCAATTCCAGGCCGAGGGTGATATTTTTCCAAATCGTTCTCCACTCAAAAAGATGGTCACGCTGGAACATATATCCGATTTGTTGATGGTTGTTTTTGCCCACCTTTTCTCCGCCAAGGATAATGCTTCCAGAGCTGACTGGCAGCAAACCTGCGATCAAAGAAAGTATGGTGGTTTTTCCACAACCGCTTGGGCCTACTATGGACGCGAATTCCAGTTCGTCAACAGTGAAATTTAAATCTTGAAGTGCGTGCACTTCTTCTTTTTTTGTCTGATAAAAAAAATTAACATTGTCAAACCTGAGCAGCGTATCCATAAAAATCCTCTACATAATCATTCTACTCATCAAAAAAAAATGTGTGCATGAAAAATTTTTCTGGCACACAAGGTTGAATGGGCGGCTTTTGGAGTTTAAAATGCCGTTAAAGCAGACAGGAGGGAAGCGTGAGCGAACTTGACGAGAAGAAGCTTAAAGATGCGCTCATCAAAAAAGCGGTTGGATATGATGCCAAGGAAGAGGTGAAAGAGTTTGTGGTTGACGAAGAGGGCAGAGAGGTGCTTTCCAAAAAAAAGGTCACCAAAAAGCATTATTCGCCAGACTTATCGGCCTTAAAGCTTGTGCTGGACAGATATTATTCTGATTTGACTGCTGAGTTTGAAAACATGACAGAGGCCGAACTTCTTCAAGAAAAGGCCCGACTGTTGCAACTTTTAGAGGAGGAGAGAAAAAGTGCAAATCGAAAAATGCAAGCACCCGACCAAATGTGATTTTGTTGGGTGCAACAACCTTGCAGACTATCAATTTTCCACAAAAGGCTTCTTAAAACGAGAGCTCGCGTTTTGCGAAACTTGCTTGAAAGAGATGTATGTGGAAATCGGCAAACTGCAAGTGCCAAAGGCGGTGGAGTCGCCATTTAAATTGCCAAAACGGCTGAAAAGGGAGGAGAAATGAAAAAGATAACAAAGGAAGAAGAAGCGATAGTTAAAAGCGTGATAGACGATTTTAACGCAAGGGCACATGCCCGCAAACCATTTGAAACTCAGTGGCAAATGAACATGAATTTTTACATGGGCAATCAGTTTTGCAACATTGGCTATGGTGGAACTTTGGAAGATCAAGACAAGCAATTTTTTTGGGAGGAGCGTCAGATTTTCAACCACATCGCGCCACTCGTGGAAGTGCGCCTGGCAAAACTTTCACAAATCAAACCAAAGGCCACGGTGCTTCCGGCCTCCAATGATGAGCGTGATGTTTACACTGCCAAGGTCTCTAAAAAGATTTTGGATTCTTTATCTGCAAAGCTTGGCCTTTCTCAAAAAATTGGAGAGGCGATGCAATGGAGTGAAGTTTGTGGCACCGCTTTTTACAAAGTGTCGTGGAATCCAAAACTAGGGCAAGTTGTGGCGATGGACGGTCAAGCGCCAATACGAAGTGGTGAAGTTGAAATCACCGTTTGCTCGCCATTTGAAATCTATCCAGACAGCTTCACTTGCACCGACATCGACAAATGCCAAAGCATCATTCATGCCAGGGCTGTGAGTGCAAAACAAATCAAGGACATCTATGGTTTTGATGTGGAAGGCAGCGACATCAACATTTTCTCACTCAGCTCAACGAGTGTGGGTTTTGGCGGCCTTGGATATTCAAGCACAGCGCCAAAGGTTTGCCAGGGGGTAAAAAAGGATAGCGCGCTTGTTATTGAAAGATATGAGCGTCCAAGTGCTGCACACAAAAACGGCAGGCTCACCATCGTGGTGGGCGGCAGACTGTTTTATGATGGAGATCTGCCTTATGCGATTGGAAAAGACGGCGTGAGAGATTTTCCGTTTATTCGCCAAGTCAGCATCGGCCAAATTGGCAGTTTTTGGGGAAGCAGCATAATCGACAGATTGATCCCAATCCAACGCGCTTACAACAGTGTTAAAAACAGAAAGCATGAGTTTTTAAATCGATTGACCATGGGAGTTTTGACGGTTGAAGATGGCTCTCTCGACATTGAAAATTTGGAAGATGAAGGTTTGTGCCCTGGGAAAATTTTGGTTTACAGACAGGGCTCGACAGCTCCAAAATTTTTGGATTCAGAAAACCTTTCCAGCGATTTTGAAAAAGAAGAAAGCATGCTTTTGGAAGAATTCCGAAACGTCAGCGGTGTGAGCGAAGTCTTGGACGCCGATTATGTTTCAACAAACCTTTCCGGAGTTTCTTTGGAACTTATGCTTGAACAGGACGAGCTTCGCTTAAAAACCTCGGCAGAAAACGTCAAGCAATGTCTTAAAGCTGTCAGCCAGATGGTGCTGAGACTTTACAAACAATTTGCATTGATCCCGCGCCTTGCAAGAATTGTTGGCGATCGCGGAGAAGTGGAGATGTTCTACTTTAATTCAAGCGACATTTCCAGCGATGACATTGCCCTTGAAACAGAAAATGAGCTTGGAGAAAGCCTGGCAAGTCGCAGACAGATGGTGTTTGATTTGCTTAATGCCGGCCTCTTGTCCGATGATGACGGCAAGTTGAGCGCTCGCATGAAAGTCAAGGTGCTGGAACTTTTGGGACTTGGCATATGGGAAAATGCCCAGGATCAAAACGAGTTGCATCTTAAAAAAGCTGAAAATGAAAATTTGGCTATGCTTAATGGAGCTGATGCCAAAGTGCTGGAAATCGACGAACACAATTTGCACATTGATCGCCACATCGCGTTTATGCTTGGTGGAGATTATGAAGAAAAGAGTTTGGTTGACAAAAATCTGGAAGAGAGATTTTTGCAGCACATCAGACAGCACAAAAAACTTTTAAAGGAGAATTAAAATGGAAGAAGAAAAAACTTGGGAACAACCACAAGAGGAACAGGCAGATGCCGATGAAAAGGCGATTGAAAACAGTGCCGCTAGTGAAAGTGGCTCCCAAGCACAAGGCGAATTTGGAAAGTTCAAGTCGGCGGAGGCTTTGCTGGCAGCTTACAACGCACTTGAAGCCGAATTCACCAGAAAAAGTCAAAGGCTGAGTGAAATTGAGAAGGAGCAAGCGCAATCAACAACCGCGCTCGATCCCAAACAGGTTGAAAGCGAATTGAATGCGTTTCTTTCGAAAAGTCAGGAGGCTGCGCCATATGCTGATGAGCTTAAAAAGATGGCTTTAAAGCAAGATGGCAAACCCGATTTTGACAAACTCTACGCAGCTTTGGCAGTTGCCAAGCTTGAAAGTGGCGAGTCAAAAAAGGAAAACCCAATCATTCAAAAATATGTTTTTCAAGACGAGGAACTTAAAAATTTCGTGGTCGAGAATTACATGAAACAGCTCAAAAATCAAAGACCACCGATTGTCATCAACAGCGATGTTGGAGAAAGAGTGACCGGTCAAAAACCGGCCACTCCAAAATCGCTAGAAGAGGCAAAAAAGTTGGTTGAGGAGCTGTTTAGTTAAAATTTAAAAGGAGGAAATTATGGCAACAGTTACTTTGGAGAGTGCCGACAATGCGTTAAAAACCGTTTACCTTGGTGTCATTGCAAACCAACTCAACGTTTCAGCAAATCCATTGCTTACAAAAATTAAAAGATCAACCAAAGACATCTGGGGCAAAGAAATCAGAAAACTTGCTCCTTATGGCATCAATGGTGGTGTAGGGGCAGGAACCGAAACCGGTGTGCTTCCTTTCGCTGCAAGCAACAACTATGCTCAGTTTGTTGCAACATTAAAAAACCTTTATGGAAGAATCGAACTTTCTGACAAGGCAGTGAGAGCTTCTGCAAACAATGCAGGTGCCTTCGTCAATCTTTTACAAGACGAAATGGAGGGGTTGGTTAAAGCAAGCATCTTCAACCTTGGAAGAATGCTTTATGGTGACGGCAGCGGGCTGCTTGCAACCTGCTCGGGGATTGCCGACGGCCTCATCTCTTGCGACAAGGTCAACAACCTTATCGAAGGAATGAGCATCGACATTTTCAACGGTTCAACACCTCTTGTAAATCGTGCAAGAGTCACATATGTTGACAGATTGAACAAAAAATTCGCCATCGACAGAACTCTTTCCAGCGTTGCAAGTGGCAGCCAGGTTTATGTTCAGTCTTCAAAAGCCAATGAAATCACAGGTTTGGGAGCAATTTTCTCAGATTCTGAATATCTTTATGGCTTAAAAAGAGCTGATTACAAATGGCTTAGCCCATACACTTCAACTGCTGCAACCGAGGTTTCAGACACATTGATCCAAACTGCAATCGACTTTTTGGAGGAAAACGCTGACTCTCGCATCAACTTTATCGCATGCTCTGCACAAGTTCGCCGTGCTTATCAAGCATATCTTGCTGCATATCGTTCAAACGTTGATGTCATGACTTTGGAAGGCGGCTTTAAAGCCATCTCTTACAATGGCATTCCACTTGTTACAGACAGATTCGTTGATGAAGACACCATGTATCTGCTCAACACTGACGATTTTGTTTTGCACGAACTTTGCGATTGGAAGTGGCTGGAAGGCGAGGGCGGAAGAGTGCTCAAACAAAATGCAAACTATCCAACCTACACTGCAACACTCGTAAAATATGCTGAGCTCATCTGCGACAAACCAAATGGACAAGCCAAGATCAGCGGCATCAAAGGCACAGTTACAAGCCCATTCACTTTCACTTGCAACTGCACCAACAGCTCTGACGCGTCAGGAACTGACTCTGGATCAGAAGGCTAATTAACAAATTTTAGGTGGGGCAAAAAATTGCCCCTTCTAAATTTTTAGGAGAAAAAATGAAAAAACAAATTTTGCTTGAAAACGACCCTTTTTACATCTCTTCACGCATTAAAGAGGTGGACGAAAACTATTTTTTTGTTTTCAATTCAAAAGAAAAAAGATTCGAACTTCACAACAGTGCACAAAAGGGCTCAACTTTTGCTTTGGTTGTGCCGTATGAAGTGCTGGACGAGCGGGCGATTTTTCTTGCGCGCAAAACGAGAAAGGAAAACATTGACAAGTTGGTGCGCGAAATGGACGAGGAAAATCGAAGGCGCGAAGAGAGGCTGAAAAAGCAGGCGTTCGAGCAAATGAGAGAGGTGATATATGAAAGTTAATGACGCAATAAAGCTCAGTTGCGATTTTGTAAATTTGCCGGAGCTTAAATCGTTTGTTGGCACAGAAAACGGCGATGACATTCAAAAAGCCAAGCTAAACGCGCTTTTGAGGTGTTTAAACCTGGCTTATGAAGAAATTTGCACCGAATTTTTGCCAATTTTGAAAAAAGAAGCGATTGTCACTACAAATGGTGAGTTTTATTTTTCCGACCTTTCGCAGCCGCTTTGCGCAATCATCTCGCTGAAAACGGCGGACGGAAGAAATATAAAGTATTCTCTTTCTTCCGACCATATTTCTTTTGAAGGTGACAGCGCAGTGCTAGTTTACGCTGTCAAACCTGACGAACTTGAATTTGGCGATGAAACGAAAGTGCTCTTTCCAGAAAGAGTGCTGGCCTATGGCACTGCGAGAGAGTTCTTTCTCATGCAAGCCCTTTCTGATGAAGCGCTGATTTTTGAAAACCGATTTAAAGAGAGTCTTGAAAATCTGGTTCGCAAAAAATCGGCTTTGATTTGGCCACGCAGACAATGGATTAGATAGGGAGGTGGCAATGTTCAAGAAAAAAAATCTGACAGCAAAAGAAACCGAGAAAATGACGGTGCGGTTTTCGGATTTTTCAAGCTGGGAGGACATCAGCGACAGCAAGCGCAAGAGCACCGACACAAAAGAGTGCTACAACTTTGTCATAAACCGAGGCGATCTGGAAGCTGGTTATGGTTTCAAACAGTTGGCGCTGCCAAATTCGACAACCGATCTGACTGATTACAGTTTTGAAGTTGATGCCACCGAGGTTTTTGGCATTTGGATGGCGCCAATTTACGATTCCTACTCAGGGCAGGATAAATACTATGTTTTTTATTTAGACGAAGGCAAAAATGTCTACTTTTTCAACATTTTCAGCAGCGACAAGTTTATGTATGACGAAGATGTTCAGTTTAACGAAATCCCATATGCCGCACCTTTTAGGATAAACGGCATTGACACGCTGTTGTTTTCGTCTCCAAGCGATCAAACAGTTGGACTCAGCACAAGCGGCCCGCAGGTTTACAACAACATTCCAAAGTTTCTTTCGGGGTGTTGGCACAAAAACTATTTCTTTTTGGTCACCACTGGCGATCAAAACGGCCTTGTCTATTCAACTGAGACGATTGCAAATTGGAATGATAACAACAAGTTTGATGTCGAAATTCCAGAGGTGCGCGGGGGACTTAAAGCTGTCATATCCTTTCACGACGATCTTTTCATTTTTCGTGATTATGGCATAATCAAACTTTCGCTGTATGGAAGTGGCGAAACCAAATTTGACTTGCAAAATGTCTACTATTCTGCATCTTACATCTATCCATCTTCGATTGCAAAAATTGGAGATTACATCATGTTTGCGACACAAGATGGAGTTTACAGCTTTGATGGATCAAACGTCAAAAAGGTGGAGCTCCCATTTGAAAAACTGTTAAATTCCACCAGAAACACTTCGGTTGCCGCAGCATGTTTTGAAAACAAGTATTTTCTTGCTTGCAAGATCGATTTTGACGACGGAGAGGAGCTTGGGGTTGAAAGCGGAAGTTTTGAAAACAACGCGATCATCGTGTATGATTTGGAAAACAAAGCTTGCACTCTGATGCGTGGAATCGATGTCAGACAGTTTTGTGTGATCAACACTCCTTATCTGCAAAAACTTTGTGCCATCTTTCGCGGAGATAAAAAGGCAAAGGTTGGCGAGCTTACATGCGATGGAAGCTTTTTTGGAACTCAGCTTAAAAAAGTGTGGCGCTCACCACGCACAGATTTCGGTTTCGCGGGCAAATTAAAAAGAATGATGTCTGTCTCTGTCAAACCACACACGGTTTGTGAAATTGTCATTGAAACAGAAGAGGGAGAAAGCATATCCATCAGTTGCAAAGACTCTGAAACCACACAAAGATTTCTGGTGAACGCTTTAAGCAAAAGTTTTGTTATTTCCATCATCTCGCAAAGCGCCGGCAGCATTGCTTGCCCAGAATTTGAGATTAAGGTTGTTTCATGATTTTGATCGATCCAAAACATTACAAATTTTTAAACAAAATGTCTTGCAAAGGAGAAGTTATGGCTACTGATAAATTTATTTCAAACTTAGATGATGACAAATCGGATTTAATAGAGTTCGCAAATGAGGAGGCGGTCGATCTTTATGCCAAACAAAAAAAGGCATATGAAATCACATTGGCTTTTTTGAAGCAGTTTGACAGAGAAGTTGCACTCAGCTTTCTTGCCACCAATTTGCAACTCAGGGGCGAGCTTGGCGTGTTTTACGATCATCTTTTGGAAGAGCTTTGATGCAACTTTGGGAAGAGATTGTAAGTGTGATAATAAGCAACGGCATTTTTGCAGTGCTTTTTGTCATACTTTTTTGCTATCAACTTAAAGACGGAAAAAGGCGAGAGGAGAAATATCAAAAAACCATTGAGGATTTGACAGAACATCTTGGTGTGATTGATGAGATCAAAGCTGATGTTGAATATTTGAAAGAAAACATCGCACCTAAAAGGAGAAATAAAGATGAATCTCAAAAATCTAGTCAAGTCGTATAGCTTTTGGACAGCGCTTGCAGGTGCACTTGTCATTTTGATAAACTCGATTGGAAACATCTTTGGCTTTCAAATTGAAGAAAAACTTGTCAGTGACATAGTTATGGCAATTGCTGGCGTTTTGGTGGCTTTTGGTGTTGTCACATTGCCATCTTCGACAAAGGATAAAACTCAGCAACAAGAAACTGAAACAAATGAAGATCCGGCTCAAAATGAGCAGCAGGAAGATGAGCAATCAGATGACAAGCAAAATCCATCTGTCTAAACGCAAAATAGGGAGGGTAAATCGCCCTCCCTTTTTTTATCGTATTAATTTGACAAAAATCGGGAAATATGTTATTATACAAATATATGGAGGTTGGCATGGCATTATTTGGTGGAAAGACAAACGCAGAAGAACGCAAATATGTTTTAAACGATGGAAAGCTCGAATACTTTTTGACTGAGCCGGAACTCGACGAAATCGATTACTTTACGATTGCGGACGATAAAAACAGTTTGCAGGCTGTTATGAAAAATGAAAAAGTGTATCCTCTCAAACTTTCAACATTTGGTGGGTTTATGTTTGATGAAGAACCAGATTCAACAGCTGAAAATTCCGCTTGCAAGCGATTGGAAAGAGCCGGAGTGGAAGCCGAAAAAATGTTGACAGAACAAAATGCTTTTCCAACCAATACACAGTTTATTCCTGAAATTGGAGCTTTCCGTCAATATGAAAATGGAAAGATTTCGTATTACAGCTTGATCGGTGACAGGATTGACAACATAACCCTTTATACTTTGGGTTTGAATTCACTTGTTGCAAATGCACCTTTCATTGTAAGCAATGGCACTCCAAAAACCTACTGTCAAAAACCACAAAACATCTCTTCGCTTTGGCAAGCATATGAAACCTACGCGTCATGTTTTCCGGCGAACAAAACTGCTCTTATAACTCAAGAAATGTATTTGACAAACATTTCAGATCTTTTGAGCAGGGAAGTGAGCGATAAAAAATATTCTAAACAGATTTTGGACAGATAAAAAAAACGGGCATGAGCCCGTTTTTATTTTTAAAAAAATCGGACATACGGTCCGATTAGTTTGTTCTGATTTTGTCAAGCTGCTTTGCAAATTTTGATTTTCTTCTTGCAGCACAGTTTGCATGAATAACGCCATCTGACACGGCACTGTCTAAAACAGAGGTAACTTCGCTGTAAGCTTTTTCAGCAACAGAAACATCTCCCGAAGCAACTGCGGCTTGGAATTTTTTTGTGTAAGTTGAAATTTTAGACTTAACTGATCTGTTTTGTGCGCGTTTCTTTTCGATAATCAAAATTCTCTTTTTAGCGGATTTGATGTTAGCCATTTCTATCTCCTTGATTAAAGTCTACGGAGATTGTATCACAACCGTCGAAAAAAAGCAAGTAAAAATTATAAAAAATTCAATTTTGGTCAAAATTAGCAGTATGATCGATCTTATTGATGAATGCGGGCAGGATTTAAAAGGCCTGGGCTATGAAAAATGTAAAGATGGTTTGTTTTCTTTGACCTCTGGAAGGTTGGAGGTCGACTCAGCGGCAAAAGCCAACCAAACCGGGTTTGACAAGGGCAGCTATTACATTTACAACTGCCCACTTTTGCATGAATTTGGAAGGGAGTGCTTTGATTATGTTTCGGACGAGGTTGGAAAGGGCCTTAGGCGGCTTATGCGCAAACATGGCTTGAACAAAAAGTCGAGGATCTTGTTGGTTGGCCTGGGAAATCCAAAAATTCTGGCCGACGCTCTTGGAAGTTTGGCACTTGACAAGGTGGAGATAGATCCATTTAAAAAATCCTTGCGTCTTTTTAAATTTGCGCCAAACATATTTTCAGCAACTGGCATCAACTCCTTTGACGTTGTGCATATGCTGGCGATTTGGCTTGATGTTGATGGAGTGATAGTGATAGACTCGCTTGCGACAAACTCGATCAGCAGACTTGCCACTTCATTTCAACTTAACGATGCTGGCATGACGCCGGGCAGCGCTGTGAACAATCTTGGGCAAAAACTTTGTCGGGCAACGCTTGGCGTGACGTGCCTTTCAATCGGAGTCCCAACCATGCTGCTTGCAGGCAAGGCCAAACCCGATTGGCCAGACGATCTCATTCTAACGCCCAAAGATGTGCATCAAAACCTTGAAAATGTGGCGCGTGTTGTGGCGGAGGCGATCAACAAATATGTGTAAAATCATCGCCCTCTTGCATATATATCTATGTGAAAAATGTGGCGATCATCGACAGTGGCAGCGGCGGAATCAATGTTTTAAAAACGCTTTTACAAGAATGCGAAGGGTTTAATTTTTTATATCTTGCCGACACCGCGTGCGCACCTTATGGAGAAAAAAGCAAAAAGTTTTTAAAGGGCAGAGCAGAAGAGCTTGTGCTTTTTTTGAAAAAAATTTTCTCGCCAGAAATCATAGTTTTTGCTTGCAACACGTTGACTGCGGCTGCAATTAAAAGCGTCAGAAAATCGCACCCAGAAATTGAGTTCGTTGGCTGCGAACCTGCCATCAAGCCTGCCTGTGAAAAGTTTGATCAAAAAGATGTTTTGGTGCTGGCAACTCCCGTGACTATAAAAGAGAGCAGGCTGATAAAAAAGTATCCGCAGCTTCAAACCATGGCGTTGCCAGAGCTTCCGATGCTGATAGATCAAAACCTGTTTGAACTTGAAAATCTAAACGAATATTTGGCTCAAATTTTGAAAGATGCCAGTTCTCCTGCCGTCGTGCTTGGCTGCACTCATTTTGAAGCGGTTCGCGGTCAAATTGCCGATTTGACTGGTGCTGAAATCTTTGGATCCAGCGAGGGGATTGCCAAAAGATTGCAAACCTTTTCAGATGGCGATCATCAAACAAACTGCTGTTTTATGACCACCGGCGATCCTGAAATTTTGCCAAAATTTTACCATTATTTAACAAAAAATTCTTAAAAAATGGCGTTTTTTTTGATTATTGCAGTTCCATAGCCAAATTTTTGTAAATTTCAAGCGTTTGCAAGCTTGTGCTCCAAAGCCCTTGCGCAGAGTGTTTGGAAAGACAAACGCTTTCCAAAAGGTCTGCCAAATATTCCGACAATGCCACCAGCTTAACATCTGAAAAGCTTTCAAAAGCGCGGTTGTAGGAGGTGTTTAACTTTTGCAATTTTTCCTTTAAGCTGCTTATTTTTGAGTTTACATATTGCTCGTCGTAAACTGCGGTCTGCGTGCCAATCGCCAGATCGGAAAGCGTGCGAAAGCTTGTGAAAAACGAGGCAAAGGCTTCGCTTACCAGGTTGTGCTGCTCCACTGAAAAATTTTCGTCAAGTGTGATCGCTGGAAAGGTCACTTCAACAGTCCAAGCATTGATCTGCCTGTTTTCCAAATCTTTTACCACTCTTTCAGCATCATTTTGATTTTCATATCCACTGTGAACGACATAAAAATATTCGCCTTCATGCCAAACATAACTCGCGCCAGAGGCATAGTCTCTTGCCAGCAACTTGGCTTGGCTTTCGAGTTGAGATTTTGCCTGGCAAACCAGATAGACTTTGCTTTCAAGAGTCCCAGTTTTTCCAGCGTCAGACATCTCTGCAATGCTTGCAAGAGAGGAAGAATAAAAACTTGCCAAACTCATGGCGGTGGCCGCGACAAGAACGCCGAAGGTTAAAAGTAGAAAAATCAGTTTTCGCTTTGACAAAACAATCTTTTTCATCAAGAAAAATATATGACTTATTTTGACAAAGTATGTTTTATTGTTTGGCACTTTTGCTGGACATTGATCTGGGAAAAGTTGTAAAATAGTGCCATACAGGAGGTAATATAATGAGATTAAAACCATTGTTTGACAGGGTCGTGCTCTTGCCAAAAAAGAGCGAGTCAGAATCAAAAGGCGGCATAATTTTGCCAACGGCTGCACAAGAAAAGTCTCAAATTGCAACAGTTGTGGCGGTTGGTGAAGGTGGCACCTGTGATGGCAAGGCGGCACCAATCAAGGTCGCGGTTGGTGACGAAGTGCTATACTCAAAGTACGCCGGTGTCGAGTATGAAGAAGACGGTGAAAAATATGTTATTGTGCGCCAAGCTGACATTTTGGCGATCATCAAGTAAGGAGGGGTTATGTCAAAACTTATAAAACAAGGGCTGGAAGCTCGCAATGCACTTGAAAGAGGGGTGAATGTGCTGGCGGACACAGTTAAAATCACGCTTGGACCAAAGGGAAGAAACGTGGTGCTTGGAAAAAAATATGCTGCGCCGCTCATCACAAACGATGGAGTGACAATAGCAAAGGAAGTGGAGCTTTCCGACCCGTTTGAAAATTTGGGGGCTGAACTCATCAAGGAGGTCAGCGTTCGCACGAACGATGTTGCAGGTGATGGCACCACCACAGCGGCAGTGCTTGCACAGGCGATCATAAATGAAGGCATGCGCAACTTTGCAGCTGGTGCAAATCCAGTGATTTTGAAAAAGGGGATTTTCAAGGCTGTTGATGCCGCAGTTGAGGGTTTGAAACAACTTTCACAGCCTGTCAATGGTGAAAGTGACATTGCAAAAGTTGCAAGTATTTCGGCTGGCGATGACGAGGTTGGTAAACTGATCGCTGAGGCCATGAAAAAGGTTGGAGCAGATGGGGTGATCACGGTTGAAGAGTCTCAAACCATGCACACCGAACTTGCGGTTGTGGAAGGCATGCAGTTTGATCGTGGCTATCTTTCACCATATATGTCGACAAACATGGAAAAGATGGTTTGTGAGCTTGACAATCCTTACATCTTGGTCACAGATCGCAAAATCTCGCAAATTGCTGAAATTTTGCCATTGCTGGAAGCTGTTGTAAAAACTGGTTCAAAACTTTTGATAATCGCCGATGATGTTGAGGGCGAAGCACTGACCACGCTTATTGTCAACAAACTTCGCGGCACATTTGTTTGTGCAGCTGTCAAAGCCCCAAGCTTTGGCGACAAACGAAAGGCCATGCTGGAAGACATCGCAATTTTGACTGGTGCAACGTTGATAAGTGAAGAGCTTGGAATGGATTTCAAAGACGCGTCATTGCATATGCTGGGTCGTGCGCGTTCGGTTTCTGTCGACAAAGACAAAACCACCATCGTTGAAGGCGGAGGTGAGGCAGAAAAGATCGCTGAACGTGTCAAATTGATCAAGTCACAACTTGCAAAAGAGACCAGTGAATATGAGCGCGAAAAGCTTTCCGACAGGCTGGCCAAACTTGCCGGCGGCGTTGCGGTTATAAAAGTTGGCGCGCCAACAGAAGTTGAAATGAAGGAAAAAAAGCTTCGCATTGAAGATGCTCTTTCAGCCACAAAAGCTGCCAGTGAAGAAGGTGTGGTTCCAGGTGGTGGCGTTGCATTGTTAAAAGTCAGCGGACGAGTTAAAAAGGTGGTTGAAAAGCTCAGTGGCGACGAAAAGGTGGGCGGAGAAATCGTGCTCAAAGCCTTGGAGATGCCTGTCAGACAAATTGCCAAAAACTCCGGAGTCGATGGCGGCGTTGTGGTAAATGAAATTTTGAAAAACATCGAACAAAAGGCCTATGGATATGATGCACTCAAAAACGAGTATGTCGACATGATTGAAAGTGGAATCATCGATCCAACCAAGGTCACAAGAAGTGCACTTCAAAACGCAGCCAGTGTGGCAGCAACACTTTTGACCACAGAGGCGGTGGTTGCTGAGGTTGAAGATAAAACCGAAAAACAAGCAACTGAAAATTATTGATATTAAAAACCAAAAATAGGGGAAAGATATATAAAGGAGAAGAAAATGAAAAAACTCTTTTATGCCGTCTTTCCTCTTTTTGTTTGTCTTTTGATGGTGGGCTGCGACACTTCGGGAATTCGCCTGGCCTTTTTTAGCAACGCAACTTCGCCGGGCAGTGAAAATTACACATTGCGTGTCACATTTCAAAACGACAAGAGATATGAAGAAAAGTACTTTGACATTCAACTCATGTCAACCGTCAGTGATGTCGAACTCACTTTTTGGCAGGAGGGAGAGGACAAGCTTTCCGCCACGATTGGAGAAAGCGGAGTTTGGAACTCTTTGACAAGCCTAAAACTCACGGCAGCAGGTCTGGAAGGAAGGGAGAATTTTGATCAGTTGAAAGAGGCTGTAAGTCAAACCTATATTTTTAATGTGAGCAAAGAATGCAAGTTGATTTTTAGGGTTGTCGCAGGTGAAATTGCTGAAAATGCTGACAAAACCGGTTTTATTCTCGCACTTGCGGAGCCGATTTCTGATGACTTTGTGTTAAATTGTGCGTGATTGCTTTTATTTTTTAGAAAAATATAGTAAAATGAGCGTAGGAGAAAACTATGCTTTCAATCAAACATCTTTATTTGAAATACACTCGTGAATTTTATGCGCTGTTTGACATCAATCTGGAAGTTAAAGATGGAGAATCAGTCGCTCTCGTTGGAATGGACGACAGTGGAAAAACCAGCTTGCTCAGAGTGATTGCCAAACTCGAAAAACCGACAAAAGGTGAGGTTTATTTGAAAGATCGTCCTTTAAAAAAGGTCAACTTTCGTTCGGATATAAGCGCTGGATATGTGCCAGCTTCACCTGTGTTTTTGGAAAACAAAACGGTTTATGAAAATTTTAAATATATTTTGAGCGAACGCAAGTTGCCGCCAGAAGAGATCGAAAACAAGATCAATCAAGCGGTCATAGATTTTGCACTTGAAAAAATCAAAGATGAAAAGGTGGGCAACCTGTCAGTGGAGGAAAAATATATTCTTTCGCTGATTCGCTTGTCATTTAGAAAATTGGATTTTCTGATGATTGACAACATCTTTGACCATCTTTCAGAGTTTTATCTTGAAATTATTGATGAAATCATAGAAAAATTAAAAACGCCGCAAACCACGCTCGTGCTTGCGACAACAGATGAAAAAATTGCAGACAGATTCTACAAGAGAAAGGTTTACTTTAAAAATGGTTCGGTGGTTTCACAAAGCGAGTATTACGACAAAACCGAAGCTTAATCGTCAGGGAATGGTTTTTCTTTCGGGCCGGAAGGCTCGGAAGATTTTTTTTTGCTGCTGCTTGCAGAGTTTGTCATTGAGGAAAGCACGCTTAAAAGAGGATTGATTTGATCTTGTGATCCGTTTGCAAGTGCGCTCAATGCGTCTTGTGAAAGTGTCTGTGCGCTTTGTCCGCCCATCAACATTTTGACAAGCAGTGGCAGCATGGGATTGCCACTCAAACCTCCGTTTTTTTGCATCTGCTCATTTTGCCCCTCTGAACGCATAAAAGCCGAGGGATTGTTTTGCTCGGAATATGCCTCTGGTGGATAGAGCGGAAGAGAATCTTTAAAGTTCATATCAAATATATATGCCACACATTTCACTTTTGCGACAAAAGTGGAATGTTTTTTGTTTTCAACATATATTGTTGTGTGACGAGGGGAGAAGATGAGCAGAAATTTTTCGGATTTTAATTTTAAAGAGCAGCCAAAACAAGAAAAGCAAAGCTTTTCCGGTCCATCGGAGGCGGATCTACGCTCAGTTTATCAGGAATACAGCTCGCTGGATCCAAATGCCTTGCAGGCGCGTCTTGCCAGTGAGATAGCTCAGCGCAAACAGGACGGCACGCTAGATGTCGAAATGCTCAGATCAAGCGTGGAGTCGATTCGCGCGTTTTTACCATACGAAACCTATTTAAACCTTAAAGGGCTGATTGAGAACTTAAAATGAACACAAGCAAAATAGACCAAAGATTATTGATCGCGCAGACTTTTTCACAAAACGACAAGGTTTGTTGTTTGGTGAGTGCAAAAAATTTTCGTGGCGTGAAAAACATTTTAAAAAACGCATCTATCGAGGTGCTGCATGAATATTTATTCATAAACTCTTTTTTTGTGCGAGCCACGCGGCAGCAAATTTTTTATCTTTCAAAACTTGCCGCAGTAAAATACATAGCCTCAAACGCCTCGGCGCTTGCACTTATGAATGTTGCTCGCAATGTGCTCAGCGTTTCCGAAGAAGGGTTGACTGGCAAAGATGTGAATGTGGCCTTTATCGACACAGGCATTGCCAAACATCAAGATTTTTGTTTGGGCAGCAATCGCATAAAAGGCTTTGTTGACTTTGTCGATGAAAAACAGCAACCATATGATGACAACGGCCATGGCACTTTTGTTGCCGGCGTTTGCGCAGGAAGCGGGGCTGGCAGTTGTGGCAAATATATGGGAATCGCTCCTCAAGCCGGAATTTACAGCTTGAAAGCGCTTGACGGTCATGGCGAAGCTTTTTCAAGCAAAATTTTAAGTGCGATGGAGTGGGTTTTTGAACATGCCAAGCAGTTGAAAATCAGGGTTGTGTGCATGAGCTTTGGAAGCGAACCTTTGGGCTTTAATGATCCAATCATGAACGGAGCCGAGCAGCTTTGGAAAAGCGGAGTGATTGTGGTTGCGGCGGCAGGAAACAGTGGCCCGGAATTTCAGTCTATAAAAAGTCCCGGTGTCAGCAGAAGACTCATCACCGTTGGAGGAATGGACGACAACAGGTTTGATGAAGGGGGCTTTTCAAATGCGCTGTTTGAAATCGCCGATTTCTCCTCGCGTGGTCCATCTTTTAAAGGCTACAAACCAGATGTTGTGGCACCGGCGGTTGACATAACCTCTTGCAGCAAGGACGGAGGCTACACAAAACTCAGTGGCACAAGTGTTGCCACTCCTATGATAGCTGGTGCGATGTGCCTGCTGTGTGAGCGCTTCCCCGACATCACGCCTGATGAGGCAAAACGCAAACTTTTGTCCGTTTGCAAACCGATCACCTACAATCACAACTTGGAAGGCTTTGGTTATCCAGACCTAGCAAAGCTTTTTGATTAAGGCAACAATTTTTTGATTTGCTTGATTTTTTCCTGCTCTTTGCATATTTTTTTTGTAAAAATTCAAATTTTTCATCATTTTATCCACAACTTCCTTGAGTTTTTCTTTGGAAAGCTCTTCATCAAAAATCACCTCGCCGTAGCCAAGCGAAGCAAAAAGTTTGGCGTTTTCTATTTGATCACCTCGTGAAGCGGCTTTGGAAAGTGGAAGCATCAGCATGGGTTTTTGCAACGCCAAAAGTTCGTTTATCGCTCCTGAGCCTGCTCGTGTGACAACAAGGTCCGCTGCGGCGTAATAGTCTGCGATAGGGTCAAGATAGGGAAGAGGGAGATAGTCTTCTTGCGGAGAAAACTCATCTGCGTTGTTTTTGCCAACGCCGTGTAAAATTGCATAGTCCTTGGTCAAAAACCCCGGCTCTTTTAAAAGCTGGTTGATTTTTTTCGCGCCCAAACTTCCACCGACAAAAAGCAAAACCTTCTTAGAAGGAAAGTTCATTTTTGCAAGCACTTTTTGTTTGTTTCCGTCAAAAAGCGAACGCCTCAAAGGTTGGCCGGTCCAAATCCACTTTGGGTGTTTTTTGCTGGTTTGGTAAAATGTTGTGCAGGTGTAGGTTGCCAGCCGCGAGATGATTTTGTTTGCAAGCCCCATGCTGAGGTCTGACTCGTGAGTGATGAGAGGGATCTTTAATCTGCGTCCGGCTATTGCCACTGGCAAAGCCACAAAGCCGCCCTTTGAAAAAATCACATCTGGCTTTAAGTTTTTTAAGATTCGCTTGGCCTGTTTTATTGACGAGATCAATTTAAAAGGTATTGCCAAGTTTTTTAAAAGTTTGCTTCTGTCAAGTTTGACGGCTGAAATTTCATGGAAAACGATGTTTCCTGCCTTCTCCACCAAATCCTTTTCCATGCCGTTTGTGCCAATATAATGAATTTCAAAATCATCAAGCTCTTGTGCAAGCGCCAAGTTGGGATATATGTGCCCGGCGGTGCCGCCACCCGTTAAAACTATCTTTTTCATAAAACTATTCTACGCACTCTTGCTGATTTTTATTTACAAATAAATATGCAGTTTAATGTATAAAAATACAACAAGCTTTGAGTTAAAATTTCTTGGTTAAAAAGTCAAAATATGATATAATCTAAACAAGAGAAACAAGTTTAACTGGGAGACGAGATGACATCGAAATATGAAGCAAAAGACATTGTTGTGCTTGAAGGGCTTGATGCTGTCAGGCTTAGGCCGGGCATGTATATCGGCACAACAGGGCCGAAAGGTTTTCATCACATTTTATGGGAGATCGTGGACAACGCGATTGACGAAATTTCAAGTGGGTTTGGCAGCACTATAACCATAACTTTGAATCAAGATGGCAGTGCAACGGTGGAAGATGACGGCCGTGGCATTCCTGTTGACATTCACCCAACCATGAAAAAATCTGGCGTGGAGGTTGTTTACACAACCTTGCATGCTGGTGGAAAATTTAACAATTCCAACTACAAGTTCTCTGGTGGTTTGCATGGTGTGGGCGCTTCTGTGACCAACGCTCTCTCTTCTTGGTGCGATGTCACTGTTTGCCGCAATGGCAAGATTTACAACATGCGTTTTGAATCGCTGGAAGACAAAGATGGCAAGGTTCATGGCGGCCAGGTTGTAAAACCTTTGGAAGAGGTTGGCACTTGCAAATCCACGGGCACCAAAGTGACATTTTTGCCAGACAAACGCATCTTTGGCGACCAACAATTCAGCTTTGATATGATTGCAAAACGGGCAAGAGAACTGGCGTTTTTAAACAAAAACTTAAAGATCAATGTGATCGACAAGATCGGTGGAGGGCAAGACACTTTTCACTATGAAGGCGGAATCGCAGATTTTGCGCGTTATCTTGTCGAAGGCAAAACCAAGCTTTTTGCCGATCCTATTTACATCGAGCAGGAAGATGATGATTTCAAAATGGAGCTTGCTCTCATCTACACGGATTCTTACACAGAAAATTGTTTTTCGTATGTCAACAACATTCCAACCACCGAGGGCGGAACGCATGAAACCGGGGCAAGGTCGGCACTTACAAAGGTGTTTAATGACTATGCACGTGCAAACAATTTTTTGAAGGAAAAAGAGGCCAACTTTTTGGGCGAAGATTTCAGAGAGGGCATCACGATTGTGCTTTCTGTGAAAATGAACAACGTGCAGTTTGAAGGTCAAACCAAGACAAAACTTGGAAACCCTGAGGCCAGGGTCAAAGTGGAGGCCTTGACAATCAAGGGCTTGCAAGAGTTTTTAAGTCAAAGAAAATCCGGCACGGTTGCAGAGGCGATTTTGGAAAAGGCCAAGGGTGCGGCCAAAACCAGAGAGGCGGCACGCCGGGCCAAAGAGTTGACACGAGCAAAAAACTCGGCAGACAATTTCAACCTTGTTGGAAAACTTGCAGCCTCATCTTCTCGAAACAGAGAAAAGGCCGAGTTGTTCATCGTGGAAGGTGATTCGGCTGGTGGCAGTGCAAAGCAGGGCAGAGATCGTTCCTTCCAGGCCATATTGCCTCTTAGAGGAAAACCTTTGAATGCGGAAAAGAAAAGAATCGATCAGGTTTTGGGAAATGAAGAAATTCGAACCATAATCTCGGCGCTGGAAACGGGGATTGGCGAGGATTTTGACCTGTCGTCACTTCGCTACAACAAAGTCATCATTCTTTCAGATGCCGATCAGGACGGCGCGCACATTCGTGCGATTTTGCTGACGTTTTTCTATCGATATATGCGAGAGCTCATCAATGATGGACATGTTTTTATTGGCCTTCCACCACTTTACAAGGTTTACAAAAAGGGCTATGAGGAATATGTTTATTCCGATGCCGAGCTTCCTGCTGCAACGGCCAGGGCTGGCAAGGGATATATGATTCAAAGATACAAAGGTCTTGGTGAAATGAATCCAGATCAGCTTTTTGAAACCACGATGGATCCAGAAAAACGCACTCTTATCCAGGTGACGATCGATGATGCCGCTGAGGCTGAAAAGATGGTTGTCACACTGATGGGAGACGACATTGAGGCAAGAAAAGACTACATTTCAAAACACGCCAACTTTGACAGGGTTGACGAGTTTATGAACGAATATAAAAGTTAGGAGTGCGGAATATGGCAGACGAAATCATTTACAAATCATTAGAAGAGGTTTTGCATGATTCTATGATTCCTTACACCGAGCACGTGGTTTTGGATCGTGCGCTTCCGCGTGTGGAAGATGGGTTGAAACCTGTTCAGCGCAGGATTCTCTACTCAATGTTGGAGCTTGGCTTGCAGCCAGAAAAACCTTTCAGAAAGTCGGCAAGGATCGTGGGCGATTGCATGGGCAAATATCACCCTCACGGCGACAGTTCGGTTTATGACGCCATGGTGAGAATGAGTCAAGATTTTGTTTTGCGCGCTCCGCTTGTGGAAGGGCACGGAAACTTTGGCTCGATCGATGGTGACAGCCCTGCGGCTATGCGTTACACTGAGGCCAAACTTGCACCGCTTGCAATGGAGCTTTTGCGTGATCTAGAAAAGGACACGGTCAAATGGAGTCTCAACTTTGATGACACTTTGAAAGAGCCAGACATGCTTCCTGGAAGATTTCCAAACCTGCTTGTCAATGGCGCTTCTGGAATTGCGGTTGGCGTTGCAACAAACATTCCTCCGCACAACCTTGGCGAGGTTATTGACGGCGTTGTGGCATATATCGACAATCCAAAAATATCATTAGATCAGATGATGCAGATCATCAAAGGCCCAGATTTTCCAACTGGTGGCGAGCTTATTTTTGAAGATGGCTTAAAAAACGCCTATGCCACAGGCAAGGGAAAAATCACGCTGCGTGCCAAGGTGGGGATCGAGGCGAGTGGCGAGCGCACGTCACTTGTCATCACTGAACTGCCTTATCAAGTCAACAAGGCCATGCTTTTGCAAAAGATCGTCGAACTCAAAGAAAACAACAAAGACAAACTTTCTGCCATCAGCGAGATTCGAGACGAATCCGACAAAAATGGCATGAGAGCGATAATTAGGCTTAAAAAGGATTCAGATCCTAAAAAAATCCTGGAAATTTTGTTCAAATCCACAAATCTGCAAACTTCATATGCTTTCAACATGGTGGCAATCGCTGGTGGCAAACCAAGGCTTATGGGGCTTTTGGACATTATTTCCTATTACACAAACTATCAGCGTGAAGTCATAATCAGGCGCACTCGCTTTGATCTTAACGCGGCAAAAGAGCGCGCACACATCGTGGAAGGTTTGCTTAAAGCGATTGCAAACATCGACGCAGTGATCAAAATCATCAAAACTAGTGCAACCGTGACCGATGCAAAAACACGCTTAAAAGCCAAATTTGGTTTTTCCGAAAAGCAAACACAAGCGATTTTGGATATGCGCCTTGCAAGGCTTGTGAATTTGGAAGAGGACAAGCTTAAAGCGGAACTCAAAGAGCTTAAAGAAACCATTGAAAGATTGACCAAAATTTTGAATTCCAAAACCGAGCAAAACAACGTGATCAAAAAAGAGATCTTGGAAATCAAAAAAGCCTATTCAACTCCAAGAAAAAGCACGATTTGCAAGTCAAGCGAAATCAAAGTGAGAGAGCTCAGCGAAGAGGCCTCCTCTGTGCAAAACTTTGTTTTGGCTCTTTCTGCTGCTGGAACCATCAAAAAGGTGACCACGAAAAACTACTCTATGTCCAACAAGAATTTGATTGATGGATCAACTCTTTGCGACGTTCACACAACGGTGCTGACTTGCGCGTCAAACGATGTTGTTCTGATTTTCTCAGATCGAGGAAATGTGATAAAAATGACGGCAGAAAAGCTCAAAGAATGCAAGTGGCGTGACAAGGGCTTTTCAATGCACAGCCTTGATGAAAATGCGCACCCAAATGAAAAGGCTGTGGCAATTTTGATTGCCGGAAAAGGCGAAGAGGTGGTGTTCTACACTCGTGAGGGCATGATCAAACGCTCAACGCTTTCAGACACCTTGACTGTCAAAACCTTCTATCAAGCTGTGAAAATCAACGAGGGCGACCTTTTAATTGGCGTGGAATATGCACAAAAAGGCAAGGCCATCTTGATGCTTTCATCAAAAGGAATGTCGCTGGCGTTTGACATCGCTGAGGTGCCATTGCAAGGCAGAATTTCTGCGGGTGTGAAAGGCATCAATCTCGACGAGGGTGACAGCGTCGTCTTCGCTGGCATGGTGGCTTCAAATGAAGTGGTCGTGGCAGCGTCGCAGAGCGGAATGCTAAAAAAGATTGAATGCTCAAACTTTGCCGTTGGAACGCGCTATCGCAAGGGTTTAAAATACTTCTCCTTGAAAGGTGGAGATTCTGTAACATTTGCTTGCACAAACTCCAAGTCGCAAGTTATAGCCGTGGATTTTGGTTTAAAAATCCTGCCGCTTGACACCAAAAAGTTCAAATTGCATGAAAGGTTGTCAGCTGGCGATGAAATCATAAAGAAAAGATTTTTAGGCATTTATCAATATTGCTAAACAAAAAAAATCAACCACACCGGTTTTGCAGGTGTGGTTTTTTTTTGCATATTTTTCTTTTTGCACTCGTAAAGTAGGTTAGACCGCATCATTCGACACCGCTCGGCAGTTTTAGACAGGAAATTGTGCCGGGTGCGTTTTGTGGAAATATGCAAATAAATTATTATTAAAAGCGAGGTTTGCAATGCGCAATTTTTGGGTAGTCAAATCTAGAACCATCAAAATCGTGATAGCCATGTTGATCGTCGTCATTCTTTTGACAGTCTCGTTTGGCGGTGTTCAACTTGCTGAGGTGTTTTTCGGTTACTCAACCAGAAAAGTGCCAGTTTATTCGGTAGACACACAAAACAAACAGGTTGCCATTTCGTTTGATGCCGCATGGGGAGCGGACAAAACCGATGGCATTTTGGAAATTTTAAAAGAGTATGATGTCACAGCAACCTTCTTTCTTGTAGGCTTTTGGGTAGACGAATACGGAGAGAAAGTTCAGGCGATCTCTGATGCAGGAATGGAAATTGGCACTCACTCAGAAAACCACCCAGATATGGCGAAATTAGATGCAGAAACCATCAAAAACGAGCTTGTCACCTCAACTCAGAAAATAGAAAATATAACAAACAAGAAAGTTGAGTTGTTCCGTGCACCTTTTGGTTCTTACAACAACACGTTGCTTGATCAGGCTGAAAGTTTGGGTCTTATCACAATTCAGTGGGACGTTGACACACTAGATTGGAAAGGCTTGTCTGCGGCTGAAATGAGCGCTCGCGTCAACAGCAAGGTGAAAAACGGGTCAATCATATTGATGCATAACAATTCTGACAATATCTTAGATGGATTAAGACTGATTTTGGATTGCTTAACCATGCAGGGCTATGATGTCACAAGCGTTGGTGAGTTGATCTATAAAGACAACTTTGAGATTGACAGAAATGGTGTGCAGCACAGCCTAAACAGCGAAAGTGCTTCCTGACGAAGCCTGCGTTTTTCTTGCCAAATTTTAAAAGGAGAAAATGATATGCAACACCTAAGAAAGAATGAGGTTATCCTTTCTGGAAAGGTTTCATCTCCACCAGTTTACAGCCATGAAGTGGCGGGTGGAGAAAAATTTTATGAATTTATTTTAGATGTGCGCCGTCTTTCGGGCGCAGTTGACAGTTTGCCAATCACCATAAGTGAAAGGCTTATGCAAACGCAAACTTTCACCGATTTTAAAAAGGGAGATGCGCTTGAAATAACAGGAGATTTTCGATCTCACAATCAAGAAGCAGAGGGCAAAAGTAAGTTGATATTGTCGGTGTTTTGCAAGTCGGTTGCGCCAAAAACCGATGAGATCGATGCAAATCAAATCGACCTTGTGGGATATGTTTGCAAGCCGCCGATTTACAGGGTGACACCGCTCAATCGTCAAATCAATGATTTGCTTTTGGCTGTCAATCGCCAAAACAGAAAAAGCGACTATATTCCACTCATCATTTGGGGCCGAAACGCCACGATGGCCAAGGATTACAAGGTCGGCGACTGCATTGGAATCAAGGGCAGGGTGCAGTCGAGGATATTCACCAAAGTGATCGGTGATGTGACTGAGGAGCGAACGGCCTATGAAGTCAGCGTGCAAGAAGTTTACTCATATCTTCCAAAACTTGAAAAGCACCTAAACTTCAATGAGGATCAGGCGTTAAAACCGCCATTTGATATTGCAAGAGGCTAAAAAAACCGCTTAAATTTAAGCGGTTTTTATTTTATCAAAGCATTTGTCATGGAAGAAGGGATTTGAAGATTCAGCATTTTTAATATGGTTGGAGCAACATTTGCTATGCTTGCATTTTTGATTTTTTTCAACTTGCGTTTTTGATTTGTCACAAGAATGAAAGGCACTTTGCTTGTGGTGTGTGAAGTCACTGGCGAGCCATAGCGGTCATACATGATTTCAGCGTTGCCGTGATCTGCGGTGATAATGCATTCGCCGCCAGCCATAAGCGTGGCAAGTGCGATGGCATAGGCCTGTTTGTCAACACATTCAGCGGCCTCTTTGGCTGAATTGAAATTTCCTGTGTGGCCAAGCATGTCGGCATTGGAGTAGTTGATCAAAACAAAATCATATTTTTGTGACGCAATCGCTTCGATTGCTCCTTCGGTGATTTCCAAGGCCCTCATTTTAGGGTAGGGTGAAAAATCGGTGGTTTCAATGCTTTCAATCAATTTGCGATCTTCGCCTTCATAAGGCTCTTCAATCGTGCCATTGAAAAAGAAGGTCACATGCGCATATTTTGTGGTTTCGGCTATGTGAAATTGTTTTAATCCGGCCTTGGAAATCAAAGCCGAAAGGTTATCTTCAATTCGCTCAGGAGGGAAGATGACGTGAACATTTTTAAGTTCGTCATCGTAGTTTTCCATGGTTGCAAAATAGAGGTTTTTGAACTTTTTTGTTTTGAAAGCGTCAAATTTTGGATCGGTGAAAGCAAAAGACAGCTCGCGCGCGCGGTCAGAGCGGAAATTGAAGAAAATCACACTGTCGCCGTCACGAACAAGGCCTTCCTTGTCAATCAAAATTGGCTCGACAAATTCGTCAGTTTTGCCGTTTGCGTAGCTTGCCTTCACAGCTTCAACAGGGCTATCAAATTTTTCACCCTTTCCGCTTACATAAAGGTCATATGCCTTTTTAAGCCGATCATATCGCTTTTCGCGGTCCATAGCAAAAACTCTGCCACAAACGGTTGCGATCTTTGCGGTGGAGCCTTCCATAAACTCCATCAAATCGTCAAGATAAAACTGTCCATGAGTGGGGTTGGTGTCGCGGCCATCGGTGATTGCATGAACAAAAACTTTGTTTATTTTGCGCTCCTTTGCTAGTGAAAGGATCGCTTCAAGATGTGAAATGTGAGAATGCACTCCGCCGTCAGAAACCAAGCCGACAAGGTGAAGTGCGGAGTTGTTGCTTTCAACATGATCCATGGCGGCGTTTAAAACTGGCAATGAAAAAAACTTCCCAGACTGTATGCTTCTGTCAATTTTTTCAAGATTTTGCAAAACAACTCTTCCAGCGCCCAGAGTCAGATGACCAACCTCGGAGTTTCCCATCTGACCAGCAGGCAAGCCAACGGCGTTGCCACTTGCAAGCAGCTGAGTGTGAGGATATTTTTTCAATAGTTTTTTCAAATTTGGCGTTCCAGAGGCCTTTATGGCGTTTCCGAAACGCGATTTATTGATTCCAAAGCCGTCCAAAACGACAAGAGTTATCATCATTTCACCTCGCAAGAGGAGTTTAACACTAAAAGCCTCGTCATGTCAAACAAATTTATCTTTTGCCGAAATGTTCGTCGAACAGGCTGTCTTGCTTGGAGGAATGGTTTTTATTATAATCGTAATCTTCGTCATATCTTTGGTCGTTTTCATGATAGCCGCTTTCACGCAAACGCTCCTGCTCTTTTTCCTCAGCCGAGCGTTTTCGAGTTTGCTCTTTGCCAGCCTCTATGTCAGAGTTTGCGGCGGCCATGTTTTGCATTTTGGCCTTGGCTTTTTTAAACCCCCACACGTGAATAGAGCCCTTGTCCAAAAACAGCCTAACCACCAAAAACACAGCAGCGGCGCCAACCAGAATATAAATCAGGCGTGAAAACACGCTGCCTTGATATCCGAAAATTCCTGCCACAAAATCATATTGCAAAAGCCCGATCAGCAACCAGTTTATGCCGCCGGCAACCGTTAAAACAAAGGCAATAAATGTGAGCATATGCAAAAATCTCCTTTTTAATTTTCTGTTAGTATGAGTAGAAAATTTAACAAAAATTCTTAAATTTTTGATTGACTTTTTTGTTTTTGGTGCATATAATATCATTATTGTTGACTTGGAGGTAACAGACTATGGCAGAAAAATATCTGACACCAGAGGGAAAAAAACAACTTGAAGAAAAACTCCAATATTTGAAAACGGTAAAACGTCCAGAAGTTGTGAAAAAAATTGGTATTGCTCGTGAATATGGAGACTTATCAGAAAATGCTGAGTATGATGCTGCAAAAGACGAGCAGGCTTTGTTGGAAATTCAAATCGCTGAAATCGAAGACACTCTTTTGAACGCGATTATAATCAAAAAGGGAAGCATCGACACATCAAAAGTCAGCATCGGCACCAAAGTCAAAGTTCACGACATTGAATTCGACGAAGATGTGACTTACACTATTATTGGCTCTGACGAAAGCGATCCTAAAAATGGAATCATCAGCAACGTTTCACCAGTTGGTTCGGCACTTCTTGGCCACAAGGTGGGAGATGTTGTCAATGTCACAACACCAAACGGAGAAATCCAGTTTAAAATTTTGTCAATAAGCGTTTAAAATTTTGTTAAAATTTTAACATTCGCGCTTAATTTTGTTGCGTTAAATTTCTTATTTTGTTATACTAATTTTACAAAATAGGATAAAGGATATGACATTTAAAAACTATTTAAAGCTTGCCGTTGCAAACTTTGATAAAACATGGAAACTTGTTTTATATCGCATCATAGTTTGGGTGGTTTTGATTGCACTTATGGCACCTTGCTACAATGTCTTAAAAGATGTGACATTAAGCGTTTGGGATTTGGATCTTTTCACCGCTTTTGCAGGGAATGGGCTTTTTTATGGAGTCAATGTCACGCCTGTGTTTGTTTCTGTTTTGCAAGTTGCAATCACATTTTTGACCACACTTTTCACATCTTACACTGCGGTTGGCGTTTATCTTGTAATTGTCCTCTTTTTGCTTCGTCCATTTCTTTTAAACATTGGCAGATTTGTCGTTGACGAGATGATGTATGGTTTCATGTCAAGCCATGCCAAACTTGGTTTCAGCTCAACATTTGTCCGCACCTTGAAAAGGTCGATCCCTTATGCCTTTTTCAGAACGCTTTATTGTTTGCCATTCAACTTTGCTGTTGCCAACGCCTTCTACGGCCTTGCAATGGCAAATTGGGGCGCAGCCAGCCTTGCAATGCCGTTTGTCTTTTTGCTTGTGGCAGCCATCGTGCTTTCACTCAAACAAGCGCTCATTTTGGGTTGGGGCCCAGCGATGGTCGTTTATGGCGAAAATGTGTTCAAATCCTTCCGTTTGGGAATAAAGGCTGTAAGCAGAAATCTGCCTGTGGCATTCATCTTTTCATTCTTTGCTTATTTTGCATTGATTTTGGTGGCACTTGGCCTTGGGCCTTTCAGTTTGATCGTGTTGATCCCTCTGTTTGAGGTGGTTTCTTCCATGTTTGAGACGATGTTCTTTTTTGCCTGCCAGGGCATGAGATATTATATTGACAAAGACACGGTGCTCTCTTCAAAAAAACTTGAAGAGCAAGACACCATGAGCAAAGTAAAGTTTTTGTTATAAAAACAGCTGCAAATTTTGTTTTAGACAAGCTTTAAAAAAGCTTGAATTTTAAAATTTTTTAAAAAAACTTAAAAGGAGAAAAATGACAAACAAAGTAAAAATCACCTTTCTTGGCGGTGTGGGTGAAATCGGAAAAAATATGACCGCCATTGAGTATAACGACGAAATCATCGTCATCGATGCTGGATTAACCTTTCCGGGAGAGGATTTGCCGGGCGTTGACATTGTCATTCCAGACATCACATATCTGAAAACCAACAAAGACAAGGTCAAGGCAATTTTGCTCACTCACGGTCACGAGGACCACATTGGAGCATTGCCTTTTGTGTTGAATCAGCTCAACGTGCCAATCTATGGTTCACGCTTGACGCTGGCACTTGTTGAAAACAAGATGAAAGAATTTCCAAACGTGAAATACAAGGCGATTTCAGTCAAACCTAAAAATGTGCTAAAACTTGGGTCATTCGTGATCGAATTTATCAAAGTCAGCCACTCTATTGCAGGTTCGCTTGCACTTTGTGTGACAACGCCAGTTGGAAACATCTTCCACACAGGCGACTTTAAAATTGACTTTGAGCCAATCGATGGAGAGATGACCGACCTTGTGCGCATGGGAGAACTTGGCAAACGAGGCATCAAACTTTTGCTTTGCGAAAGCACAAACGTTTGCCGCAAGGGCTACTCCATGAGTGAACGTTCGGTTGGACGCACACTTGACACTATATTTGAAAAAAATCCAAACAAAAGGCTTTTTGTTGCAACCTTTGCTTCCAACATTCACCGTATGCAACAGATCCTGGATTTGGCGGAAAAATATAAAAGAAAAGTTGCCTTCACTGGCAGAAGTATGATCAATGTCAGCGAAGTTGCATCAAAAATAGGTGAGCTCAAATACAACCGCGACATCATTGTAGATATCGACAAAATTGACAAGTATGAAGACAAAGAGCTTTTGATTGTGACAACCGGCAGCCAGGGAGAGCCAATGAGCGCGCTCACAAGAATGGCAGCTGGTGAGTTTAAAAAGATCAAGCTTGGAGAAAACGATTTGGTGATCTTTTCGGCTTCACCAATTCCTGGCAATGAAAAATCGGTTTACAATGTCATCAACGCCATCTACAAACTCGGCGCAGATGTGATTTATGACGAACTTGCCGACGTTCACGCCTCAGGCCACGCGTGCCAGGAAGAGCTTAAAACCGTGCATTCTCTTTTGAAACCAACCTTCTTCATTCCAGTGCACGGAGAATACAGGCATATGAAAACTCACGCGCAGCTTGCAAGACAACTCGGCATGGAAGAGCGCAACATCTTGCTTCCATCGCTTGGTATGCAAGTGGAGCTTTCTGCAAACTCAATGAGACAATCCGGCTTTGTGACAGCAGGGCAGAGGCTGGTTGATGGAATCGGCATCGGCGACATGGACAGCAACGTTTTGAAGGAGCGCAAGCAGCTTTCAGAGGAAGGCATTTGTGTTGTTGTTGTCAACATAAACAACGTTTCGGGCTGTGTGACAAGCGAGCCATTTATAATCACTCGCGGCGTGGTTTATCAGGATGAGGCCGAGGCTTTCGTTCAAGACGCCAAAGCGGCCATCATCGCTTCGCTTAAAGAGCAGGATTTGCGTGGTGCTGAACCAGCGGTGATCAAAAGCACAATAAGACGCAACATTTCAAACTTTATATTCAAACGCACAAAAAGAAGACCGATGATTTTGACCATCGTCACTCTTGAATAATGAAAACGCTTAAAGAGTTAAGAGCCTATGCCCAAAGCACTATGACGCCGATAATTCGGCCGCAAAGTGCCAAAATTTTGAAAGAGCTCTGTCAAACTCGGGCACCAAAACGCATTTTGGAAATCGGCACTGCGATTGGCTATTCGGCCTCGCTTATGCTTTTGTATTGTCCAAAAGCAGAAGTTGTGACGATAGAAAAGGATCCGCAGATGATCGCGTTTGCCAAGCAAACTTTCAAACTGAGAGGGCTTGAAAAACGCGTCACTTTGATGCAGACAGACGCAATGGTCGCTCTTGAAAAATTGTCGAGTGATGGCGAAAAATTCGACCTGATTTTTCTCGATGGGCCAAAGGGGCAGTATTTCAAATATCTGCCACTGTTAAAGAGGTTGTTGGCATCAAAAGGTGTTTTGCTTGCTGATGACGTGCTCTTTCATGGTTATGTCAAAATGCCAGGCGATCCTGGGCACAAACATCGGACGATAGTTGCAAGTTTGAGGTCTTTCATATCAGATTTGCAGCAGGACAAAGCTTTCATAGCCAAACTTATTGAAATTGAAGATGGTTTGCTTTTGTGCGAACGGTTAAATTAATTGTATTTTTTTGTATATTTTGCTAGAATAAACTTATGCAGTTTGAAATAAGCATCATTGAAGCGCTTCAATCGGTGGCTTCTGATGGACTTACAATATTTTTCAAAGTCATATCTCTGCTCGGCAGTTGGTATGGCTTTATTGTCGTGTTTCTTGTGTTTTTGTTTTTCAGTCGCAAACTCGCTTTGACTTTTGGCGGCACATTTTTGAGTGGGGTGCTTTTCAACTATATTTTGAAATTGCTGATCAATAGACCAAGGCCTTTTGACACAAATTCAGCAGTGTTGGTGTTGTCTGATGCGATGGGGCAAAGCATGCCAAGCAATCACGCGTTTTGTGCAACAGTTTTGGCTGTGTTTGTCTGCTATTTTGTCTTTCGGTTGTCTGAGAAGAAATGGGCAAGGTGGCTTGCTGGTGTCATCGCAGGCGTGATGGTTGCACTTGTGTGCATTTCCAGAATGTATTTGGGCGTGCATTATTTGACAGACGTGCTTGTTGGGGTTATAATCGGAATATGTTTTTCTTTGGGTGGCATAGCTATATACCAAAGGTGGGTTAGAAGGTCTAATTATGGAATTTAAATCTGAAAGCGAAAAACAAACCATGCAGTTTGCAAAGCAGCTGGCAAGGCAAATTAAAGCCCCATGCATCATTTTGTTAAAGGGCGATTTGGGCGCTGGAAAAACTCATTTTGTCAAGGGTTTTGCGCAAGGCATGAAAGCGCGTGCACAGGTCACAAGTCCAACGTTCACAATCATGAACATCTATCAAGGAAAGGTGCCGATTTATCACTTTGACTTGTATCGCATAGGCAGCGATGAGGAAGCCGAGCAGCTTGGTTTTTTCGACTACTTCGATCATGACTCGCTTGACGGGATCAGCATTGTGGAGTGGCCGGAAAACGCGCCAGACCTTGTGCAGAATTATGACATTGAAATCACAATCGAAAAGCTGAATGATGAAAATTCGCGCTTGATTAAACTTAGGAGGAGAGATTGATGCTTGCTATTTCAACAGCCACAAAAAAAGCATTGCTTGCTTTGGAACATGACGGCAGGCGAGTGTTCAAGGAATTGGACGCCGATTGCAGACAGTCTGAAAAGATTTTGCAAGCGATTGACGACATGCTCAAAAAAGAAAAATTGGGTTTGAGCGACGTGGGAAACTTTGCACTTGTCATAGGGCCAGGCTCTTTCACGGGGCTCAGAATTGGTGCGGCACTCTTGAAAGGTTTTTGTGCGGGCGAAAAACAGCACAAAATCGTGCCACTGCCAACTCTTGATGTGATTGCATATAGTGTGATTAAAGAATATCAACCAAAACAGAATTTCAGCTGTGTTATGAGCGCACAGGGAGGCAAGTTTTACAGTGCCAGTTACTCTAAAAAAGGCGAAAAACTCAAAGAGGAACACATCGAAAATGCCGCCGAAGTGTTAAAAGGCAGAGGCGCAAAATATTGTTTGATGGAAGAGGGTTTTTTGCCTAATTCTGTCAGCATCACAAGTGAAAATTTGCTGGAAATTGCGCTTAAACGCGAGAAAGAGGGTGAACTTGTTTCGGCAAAAGACATCACGCTGAAATACATACGAAAATCCTCGGCAGAAGAGAAAATTTAGTATAAAAAATTTTTTAAAAAACTGCGTGAAATTGATAGACATATTCTGCTAATATAAGTATAATTGCATTAGATTTTGGAGGTAATATGAAAAAACCAGAATACAAACGCTGCCCAAGATGCGAACTCAATTTTATAAAAAAGAATGAAAAACTCTGTTCGGTTTGTCAAGCCGAGCTTTCAAATAAAGATGACTATCTCGATGACCTTGATTTGGAGCTTTGCCCAATTTGCAAAACCAACTATATTCAGCCTGATGAAATCATGTGCTCAACTTGCTTGAAGGAACATCAAACCGAAGATGGAGAAGTCAATGCTGATTGGAGCAGATATATCGAACGCGATGATGAGGACGACTATGTTTCTCCTGACGAGGAAACCGGGGAGATGGCATCTGTTCATGACATCGATGATGACGACATCTTAGATGGCGGCTTCGACAGCGACATGGATTTTGATGACGACATGGACGAAGATTTGGATCTTGACGAAGAGCTTGACGATGACCTTGAATTTGACGATGACGACGATGATGACGACGACGATGACTATGAAGATGATGAAGATTAAAAAAAACACGGCACTTAGCCGTGTTTTTTATTTCTCATCATTTTGAGACTGTTTTTCTTTCGCTTGTTTTTTTGCTTGCTTTGCCTGCAAAGCCTCGGTGCGTTTGCGGTCGGCAAGTATGCGTTTTTCAACTGTCAGCAGGTAATCTGGTGATTCGATAAGCGAAAGATGTTCTTTAAGCTCTTCAACATTCTTTTGAAGTTTGGTTCGCTTTTGTGCAAACAATTTAAATTTGCGTTCAACCTCTTTTGTGACTTTGCCGTCTTCTCTGGCTTGATTTACTGTCTTTTTGTTTTCTTCTTCAAGCTCTGAGATTTGAGATTGCAGCTCTTCAATGTGTGATTTCACTTTTTCAACTTCAATGTCACGGATTCTCTTAGCCTCGTTTGTGATGACGTCTTGATGCAATGACTGTTCTCTGTCATATGCGCCTTTTTCTTTTCTTTCAACTTTGTTCCATTTGAATTTTCGAATAAAGAAGAGGATAACTGCCAAGATGATCGCAACGCCGAATATCAGGGAAGGGATAAGCAGCCAAATATAGCTGTTGTCTGGCTCTTCTGTGGTGTCAGTGTCTGTGCTGTCGTCGCCAGAGTCATCGGTTGATTCTTCTGTTGCTGCGGCTTTGAAAACGGTTGTATCAAATCTTGTATTGCTTTCAAGTGCGTCATATGTTGCTTGATCTGTGCTTTCCCATGAGATGTCTGTCAGATAAGCCAAACCGCTGGTTTCAAAGTTTTGGCTGATGAGTTTGAACACGAAATTGGCTTCACTAGCTTCTGATGCGTAGAAGTATATTTCATATTCCTGCCAGCCTTCATTGGATTTAAGTTCGCTTACAAGTGTGTGGCTGCTGAGACCGATGCTTACACCAAAGCTATATTTTTGCTCATCGCCATTTGAATCGGTATAGGTGACTTCGTCTGGCAAAGCGGTGAGAAGCCTGAATTTTAAAACATAGTAGCTTGATTCAGACAAGTCGATCGTGAATTTTGAAGTGAGCGAATATGTCGCTCTGTCGGTGGTTGAAATAACCAAAACATTGTTTGTCAAAGTGCCGTCATCAATGCTTTCTGGGTTGTTTTTGTAACCGAAAGAATCGTTGCCTGGCCCTGCGATGATTCCGCCCTCAGCAGCTCCGGTTGAGCCAGCTTCAAGGCTGCTGGTGTAGGCGTTAGGAGAAGTGATGTTGTTTCCAATTTCACCATTAGGATCATTTGCAAGCATGAAGCCTGAAAGGTCAACAGGGTTTTGTGCATTTGCAAATTCATCGCTGGTGGCAGAAAGCAGCTCCATGTTGTCCAAGAAAGCATAGCCTCGCACAGGATTTTCTTCGGTCCCAAATTCGATAATCGCTGTGATGGTGGAGGAAGCCTCACCAGGATTGATTATTGCGCTGTATGTGCTCCAAGTATCGTTTGCCGAAAGATTTTTGTCGTGTAGAATGACGATTCCATCTTCGTCCACAAGTCTGATGTTGATGCTTGCACTGCCAAGTGTTTTAAATCTGAATGTGAAGTTGTAGTAAGCTTCATCGCCAGTTGCAAGCTCAAAAGTTGAAGAGGTGAGTGATTGATAATCGCTTTGGCTGTTAAACATCATCAAAATGTTGTTAACGTCGTCTGATGTGGAGTAGTCATCTGGTGAGCCTGGATTTGAAAGTCCTTGCGCCCAAGTGTAACCTGCATTTGCATATTCATCAAAGTATTTTGAGTAGATGTTGATGATTCCGGCTGCCTTGTCATAGTGGGAATCGGATTGTGTCAGTTCAAATCCCTCTGGCAGGATTGGGAAGGTTAGGTTTTCATCTTGTGCTTGTCCGCGTGTGAAGTAGCCGTTGGTTATGCTCTCTTCATCATCAGATGCAACCGAAAGGGTCAAGATGTTTGAGTCAGAAACAAAATCTTCTGAGGAAACTTGTTCAAGCACGATGCTGTCAATCACAACGCCGCCAAGTGCCGGAGAATCCTCTGTTCCAAGCAAAAGTGAAAGTGTGACTTGGCTGTCGTATCTGTTGTGTCCTTGGATATAGAAACTGATCTCATTGTATCCATTTATGAAATTATTGGTTCCGTTTTCAGAAACAGCAGAGGAGGTTGCGCTTTCCAAGGTGTAATGGCCGTCAAGATATGAAAATTCATTAATTATCGCGTCGGTTTCGTCAAGTCTTGCGTAAAAACTGCCACTTTTAAGGCCGGTGAATTTAACGCGCAATGTCAGTTTGTAAAGGCCAAAGGCTTTGATGTCAAATGGTTTGGACTCAACTCTCACAAAGCCTTCGCTCTCTGTCCAAAGCACCATGCTTTGTGTGTTGTTATAGGAGTAGTCGTCGCCAGGACATTCCAGTCCTGTTCTGTTTTTGAAGTTGCCTTCATTCATCTGCAAGATGGCTGCATGAGCGCCTTCGGTTGCCTCTGGCCTGGTCCAATCCACCAAACTGTTGTCTGCCTGTGAAAGATCCTTTTCAAAATCAAAGTTCAAATCTGTGGTGTCGACAATTTTGCCATTGTCAATCACTTGTTCGTGATAGGCCTTTCCGTCTTTATCACGCAAAGCTTTGAGTTCGTAGTAAGCGTTTGCGGAAAGTTTTGTGCCTTGAACTGCATCAAAGAAGGCCACGCCTCTTGAATCTGAGGTTTCAGAGCCAAGCCACAAATCGATGGTGATCGTCTGCTTTTGTGCGCCGGTTGTGATGTAGAAGTATTCAACCCGCCATTCTTTTGCACGAATGTTGGTTGAAGAAAGTTCCAGTTCATTTCCGTCCTCATCAACCAAACCTGAAATATAAACCGAGGCAAATTCAGTGGAGTCGTCAAACGATGCTGTTTTCACAGCAACAGAAAATTCATAAAAACTGTTTGCGTCGAGGGTGATGTCGTTGGAGTAGTAACCTTCGCTCACTTGAACGGTTGAAACATTTCCGCCAGAAGGAGCGGCGGTTGCAGAGTTGATCATCAAAATTTTGTTTTCGCCCACACTGTAATCGCTGCCAGGGTTGCTTGTGAGGTAGTAGGTGTTGGTTCCATATGTGGAATAATTTGTCACAGTGTCGATGACCATGGTTTTTGCGCCGGTTGTGCCATAAAATCTTTGCCAGCCAGTTGGATTGCCGTCAAGATAGGTGGAAGAGATTTCATCAAAACTTCCATTTGTGATGGAAACTGCGGAAGAATATTCACCCAGATCACTTGCATAAGCAGTGGTTGTGCCAAGTCCAGCAAAGCCAACAAAAGAAAGTGGGAGAGCCAAGCTCATCATTCCCACAGCAAAAATTTTCAGTCCTTTTTTTCTTGTAGCCATGTAATCAAAGTTCCTTATAAAAATTTCAGTATTTAGTATACAACAAAATTAATTAATAATCAATTGATTTTTGCTAAGAATAATACTATTATGAAAAAAAATTTATTTATTCAGCGATCCGACAAAAAGAAGAATGTGCTTGAAAAACTGGTGCTTGTGTGCATCGGTGGAGTTATAGGTTTCTTAAATGGTTTTTTTGGTGGCGGAGGCGGCATGGTTTGCGTGCCAACTTTGGAAAAGGTTTTAAAGCTTGACAACAAGCGCTCTCACGCCACAGCGATAGCCGTGATCTTTCCACTTTCGCTGGTCAGCTGTGCGGTTTACATATTCAAAGGCGCGATTCAATCTTTGCCACTTTTGACTGTTGGCCTCGGCGTGCTTGTTGGAGGAATTGGCGGCTCGATCGCACTCAAATTTCTGCCATCAAAAGTGATAAGAATCATATTTGCAGTTTTGATGTTGGCAGGGGGAGTGAGGCTTATCATATGACAATATTTCTGCAAATTTTATTTGGGCTTTTAGGCGGTTTTTTCGGTGGACTTGGAATGGGTGGAGGCACAATACTCATTCCTCTGACAACGATTTTTCTTGGTTTTGATCAGCAGCTCAGTCAAGGCATAAACTTGCTGACATTTCTTGTCATGGCGGTCTTTTCAATGTGGATTCATATGCGCAATGGTTTGATTGAAACCAAGGGCATCTTTTGGATAATTTTGGGTGGAGTGGTTTTCGCGGTTGGCGGCTCGCTTTTGGCTATGGTGCTGCCAAGTTTGATTTTGAGAAAGTGTTTTGGCGTGTTTTTAAGCATTTTGAGCGTTTTTGAGTTTTTAAAGGCTTTTCCAAAACAAAAAAAACAATTAAAAAACAAAATTTCAAACAAAAAAGCGCAGGATAAATAAAGGCAAAAAAACCTATATTTTTTTGCATAAAATTATGCTTTAACAGGGTGCAAACAATGAGGCAAGACGCCCTTTTTTAAATTTATTTTTTCTAAAATGGTTTACAAAGCGTTCGCTCTTGTGTTATAATGTCGACATAAGGAGAGATATGCCATGAAAGTGAATCCAAAAAAATGCATTGGATGTGGAACCTGCGTTGCTATCTGCCCTGTGGAGGCCATATCTTTTGACAAAAACGGAAAGGCAAAAATAGATCAAGCAAAATGCATACATTGTGGGGCTTGTGCATCAAGCTGCCCAGTGAGTGCAATTGATTGGGAATAAAAAGGGGAAGGACTGTGGAAAAAATCGCGATTATCGAGCTTGCTGATTCAGCAACCAAACTTTCAATTTACAAAACTCAAAATGGCAGATACAAGCTTGTCAGACACGAGGAAGACAGGGTGTCAATTTTCAAAGACATCGCCGAAGAAAAACTTTTGAGGCCGAAAACGATAACCGATGTGGTTTCAATTTTAAAAATCTATCGCAATGTCATTGAAGACAATGAAGTGCAAAAGATCATCGCAGTTTCTGACAAGGCCATCGCTTCGGCACGCAATCAGCGCGGCTTTTTTGACGAGGTTTTCAACAACACTGGCATCAGCTTCTCATTTTTAAATGAAGAAGATGTTGTCAAAGCGATCTACACCTCTGTTGTGAATTCAATTGACAATTCCAAGGGTGGAATAATTTACATCGGTGCAAACGACACATATTTCATTCGTTACAACCGCCGCACAACTCTTGGCTATTCAAGCGTGCCTTATGGCTATGAAAACATTATGGAAGGCACAGAGAAAAGCTTTGACGAAATGAAAAGGCTGTTTTTGGCAGAGCTTAACGCACGCGAATTCAAGTTTGATGTTGATTCGCCATTAGTTGGCACAGGAATTCCGTTTATCAACCTTGGCAGGATTTCCAAAAAGGTCAACCACTATTCATTGGAGCTTGACAACAATTATGAAGTGAGTGCTTCATCAGAAAAGGCGGTTATGAATTTTGTTGGTGGGTTGGATCTTGAAAAAGTCAAAAAGGTCAAAGGCCTTGTAGATGACCGCACCGAAGTGCTCATATCAGGGCTTGCAATAGTTTCTGCTGTTTATGATTACTTTAAGGCGGAGCAGATCACCGTGACGACTGCAAACACCAGAGACGGCCTGGTTGCCGGAAGCATCTCAGGTGAAATTCAAGAAAAGCTGTCCGATCTGCTTGCAAGCTCTTTCTACAACATCTATGAATTTGAAAAAACCGAACTTTCTGCAAATTTGCGAGTTGCAAATATGGCCACAATTTTGTTCAAGCAACTGAAAGTTATGCACAAATTGCCAAGGGCATATGTGAAGCCTTTGCGAGTTGCTGCTTACATGTTTGACAGTGGCAAGCGTGTCAATTTTGAGGATTATGAAAAGCATGGCTTTTATGCCATTTTAAATTCCGGCTTATGCGGAGTAAGCCAGAAAGATTTGCTTTTGGGCGCATTTATTTGTGAATGTCAATTGGCCGACAATTTCAGCCTTTCCAAATGGATGAAGTATAAAGACATTTTGACTGATGAGGATCTGAATGCTGTTCGCAAACTTGGCGTAATCGTTCGTCTTTCAGCAGCATTAAACAGCTCAAAAAGCGAAGTTGTCACCGATGTTATGTGTGATATTTTGGGTGATTCCATCATCATGAAACTTGTTGTCAACGGCGATCCGACTTACGAAATTATGCAAGGAATGAAAGTTGCCAGAGATTATCGCAAATTCTTCAAAAAGAATCTTCAATTAATCTAGGAGGTGAAAAGTGCGCTACAAATATGCGATTGAGCTTGGCGGAGCTTACACCAACATATTCGTCAGAGGCCAAGGCTTTGTTTTGAAGGAGCCAACTTTGCTTGCTGTGGAAAACAGTTTGGAAGGCTACAAGGTCAAGGCAGTGGGTGAGCAGGCCAAACAGCTGCTTTGGAAAACCACTGATGATGTTGAAGTTTTCAATCCTATGGCGGGCGGAGTCATTGAAAATTTTGAATATGCAGAGATCATGCTTTCAACCTTTTTGAAGAAGATTTCTTTCAGAAAGGGCGCAAATGTTGTTTGTTTGATCCCTTGTGGATTGAATGAAGAGGACAAGCAGGTTTACTATTCACTTTTCGAAAAACTCGGCTTTAATGAGGTTCTGTTGTTGCCATCGGTGATCTGCTCGCTTATCGGCCACGGAGTCAACGTGGCATCACCAAAGGCCAGCATGATTGTCGACATTGGAGGCACCACAACTGACATAGCCGTTGTCAATTTGGGCTCAATTTTGAAAGGCGCAACTCTTGGCATCGGAGGAAAGGCCATCGACATTGCCATCGCAAATTCACTTGCACTTGGCAAGGACGGCATACTGATTGGGCTTCCAACGGCAGAAAAAGTCAAAAATGAAATCGGCAGCCTTTATAAAAACGACACTTTGAATATGGAAGTTATGGGACTGGACATAGAAGCAAATGTGCCAAAATCCAGAATCATATCTTGCCGTGAAATTCGCAGAGTGATCGAGGCCTATTTGGAAGAGGTTGTGCGCACTGTGAATGTGACAATAAACACGCTTCCGCCAGAGATCTCCACGGACATAATCAAAAACGGAGTGCTGTTCACTGGTGGGGTCAGCCAACTTGCAGGCTTTGACGACTTTTTGAAACGCAATCTTTCTTACAATTTCAACATCTCAGACGATCCTGAAAATTTGTCGATTCTTGGCGCAGGCAAGCTGATAAGCGATGATGCTCTTTTAAAAATAGTTGCCGGTCAATAATCAAAAATTGTTTTGCTTTAACTCGACAAGAAAGAATGATTTTTCAACAAAATTATTCTTTCTTTTTTTTATGCGCGTTTGCTAAAATGCTTCTATCGTTAAGAGGAGGTTTAATGGCAAGAAAAATCGTCTTAACAAGTGGCAAGGGAGGTGTTGGCAAAACCACCATATGTGCAAATCTTGGGGTTCAACTTGCAAGCCTGGGTTTCAGAACAGTGCTTGTCGATGTTGACATGGGCCTTAACAATCTTGATGTTGTTATGGGCCTTGAAAACCAAGTGGTGTTTGACATAACCGATGTCATTATGGGCAAGTGCCGGGCAAAACAAGCCTTGATTGAAGATGCCAAATTCCAAAATCTATTTTTGTTGCCTTCTTCGCATTACAGTGGCAGAACCAAAATTTTAGGAGAGCACATCAGAAGCGTCTTAAACATGCTGGATTCATCCTTTGATTATATATTGATCGATTGTCCAGCAGGGGTGGACGCAGGCTTTCATCGTGCGGTTTTTTCTGCAAATGAGGCCATAATCGTGGTCACTCCTCATCTTTCAAGTTTGCGTGATGCCAACAAAGTGATTGGCCTGCTCAACGAATATGATCTCACAAGCAAGGGGCTTGTCATCAACAGAATGCGTGGAGATCTGCTGGCAAGTGGCGAGATGCTCAGGGTGGAAGATGTTGTCAGGGCAATGCACCTGCCGCTTTATGGTGTGATTCCAGAAGACGATGCGATTTCAAGCGCGTGTTCAATCGGCGGTTACTTAAATTCGGTGGATTCGGCGCGTGCGTTCACGCTGCTTTGCGAAAATATCCACACTGGCACTAAAAAGATTTATGACTGTGAGATGAAGTATCGTGGATTTATGGGGTATCTGCGCAGAAATTTAAAAAAGAAGGTGTGATATGAGCAGATTGGAAACACTTTTGCAAGTGGACAAAAACTATGTCCCAGAAGAGGTCGTTTTGCTTTTAAAAAGCGAATTAAAAAAACTTCTTAAAGAGTTTGTTTGTTTGAAATCAGATGTCAAAGTCAGGTTTGTTTCTCATGACGGGATCAAGTTTTTCATCGAATTTGAAGCTGAAAGGATTCGATCTCTTGGCTATTTAAAGGGGTGACGGAAGCAAATTTTGCAACGCAAAATTTCAAATTTGCTCACGCAAATTTTGTGTGCACAGGTTTGTGCGCGCAGCTTCCGTCACAGTGAAAATAAAAGAAAAACAACAAAAAAATGCGCAATTTTTGCGCATTTTTCTTTAAATTATCAAAATTAAACGAAGTAAACGATGCCATAGCATTTTGGTCCAACGTGCGAGCCAACCACGCAACCGATGTCACAGATCACTTGCCCCTCAGGGGAAATGTCCAACATGGAAGCGTATTTTTGAAGCAGTTTGTCAATCATCTCAGGGCAGTCTGAGTGGCCAAAGTAAAGCGGAATGGTTTTGTCTCTTGTTCGAGCTTTTGTCACCATATACATGAAAGCTTTTGCTTCGCCCATAACCTTGGCCTCGTTTGTCACCTTGCCGCCAGTCAAGGAGATGATAGGCTTGACGTTAAGCATAGAGCCCATAACTGCACTTGCGGCCGAGAGCCTTCCGCTGGCTTTAAGATATTTCAAATCATTAATCACGGCAACCAGCCTAACTTTGCTGATAAGCTCATCAAGCTTTTTGATGACGTGTTCAAGATCGTCATCTTTTTCAATAAATTTGGCAAGTTCAATCAAAATTGCACCTTGTGCCCAAGTGGTGACGGTGGATTGACGATAGGTGACATTTTGCATTTTAAGCGCTTGCACTGCGCCTTCCACCTGATGAATGGTTGCTGTCATTTCAGACGAGATTGTCAAAACGATGACGTGTGTGTCAGGTTTGTTTACATATGGAGTCATGATTTCTTCAAACAAAAACTGATTTGGCATACTTGTCTTTGGAATCATGCCGGTTTCGTAAATCTTTTTGTAAAATTCTTCATTTGAAAGGCCTTGTGGATAGATCTCTTCGCCAAAACGCACTTCAATAGGCACCAGTGTGATGTCATATTTTTCTGCAAGCTCCTTAGGCAAATCGCAAGAAGCGTCAGCAATAAGTTTGTATTTCATAACAGCTCCTCTAAAAGTATTATACGAGTTTATTATATCAAAAATTTCTTCCACTACAAAGCATTTCTAGTCTTTTTTCTCAACACCTTCGCCATTTTCAGAAGTGGAGGCAAGTTTTTCTGCTTTTTTCTTTTTTCTTTCGTCGTGATATGCGAAAGCCATGTTGATAAGCTCGAAACAGTCGCGGAAAAGAATGATTGTGCAAGGCAAAACGATCAGTGGGCTCAACTTCAACTCCACATCATCTTCTGCAATTGCAATTTTCAACTACACCTCTGGTGCAACAATTAAAAACTTGAATTTGAGTGGCGTAAGCATCACAACCTCTTCACAAGTTCCAGTTGGCGCTTTGGTTGGGCAGGCAACAAACACCATTTTTGAAGACATCACGGTTTCACAAGCCTCCATATCTTCCGCAGGAGCTGCGGGAGCACTCGTCGGCAGCATGAGCGGTGGCGAGGCACACAATGTGAGCATCTCATCAAGCAACATCACTTCTCAAACAGCAGCTGGTGGTGTGGCTGGCACAATGAACGGAGCAGAGCTTTCACAAATCACCTCAATAGGCAGCAGTTTCACCTCTTCAAGCGGCGATGCTGGTGCGATCGTGGGCTCGGCAACAGGTGGCAGCATTCGCGTTTCCAGCGCTTCAAATGCAACGCTTTCGGCAGCAAATGCCGGCGGCATAGTGGGCAGTGGATCAGGGGTGCAGATCACAACTGTGCAAGCCTCGGCATTGACATCACAAAACAGCACTTATTTCGGAATGATTGCGGGCAGCATTTCAAATGGTTCGATTTTGACTGGCGCAAACATAAGTTTGACAAACGCCATCTCAGCTTCGCAAGCGGCAGGTGCGGTTGTCGGCAGAGGCGAGGCGTCAACGATAACTTTGACAAACGTCAACTCTTATTGGACGGCTTCATCTGGAACCATTTCTGCAATCAATGTGGGTGGTTTGATAGGTGAGGCGACAAACATGACAAGCATCACAGACAATCGAATAAGCGGCCTTGTGCTTTCACCAACTTCTGCATCAGGAAGCGTAGGCCAAATTTATGGCACACTTTCGGGAAGCTCGGGAGCAAGCAGCAATCTCTATCGCGAAATCACAGTTTCAAATGATGTTGGTGCAACTTACATAAACATGGGTGGCACGCAGGTGACTGAAACCACGGACACCGCAACAGTGACAATAACTTGGACACTGGTTTAAAAGGAGAAAAAGCATGAGCAAAACAAGAAGTTTGGCAATCATAATCACAGCATCAGTGCTTGCGGCAGTGATGGGCGTTTTGCTCGGCTTTTCTTGGCTGTGGTTTGATGCCGAAGGCGCAGAGCGGGCGGTTTACACTCGCGAGCAAATGACGATTCCATATTGGTTCAACACAAATGGTGATGAAACGATTGTTTACAACGAAATTGTCACACCGATCAGATATGGCAGCAGTGCGAACGCGGTTGGCTATTTGACCTACACTCCAACCGAAATAATCTCAGTCCAAAATTATGCCATGGACACCGAATATTCCTCTTCAAGTTACACGATTTCTGGAAATCAAATTTCTTTTCCTTACAACAACGGCATGCCATATATGCAGGAAGAGTGGCTTGATGGCTTGAACATTCCATCACAATATCAAGATGGTTCCATTGTCAACGCTTCTTACAACGATGGGGGCGGAACAAATGGCGGAGCACATGTGGTTGCAGAAAATGCTTTGACCAGAACAAATTTCATCGTTGTGACATATAGTTATAACCACACGCAGCAAGATCTTGGCTTTTCAACGCCAGAATATCAGCCTGAGAATTACTCCAATCTGCTTGCAAAACTTACGGCAGGCGAACCTGTAAAGATTTTGGTGTTTGGCGATTCCATCAGTGTTGGAGCAAGCGCCTCTTCAATGATGGGTTTTGCGCCTTACACTCCAACCTATTTTGATCAGATCAAAAACGACCTTGTGGCAAGGTATTATGGTGGAGATGCTTCCAAAGTCACAATTGTCAACGCCAGCCAAGGCGGCGAGGCGAGTTCGTGGGGTGTGAAACAACTGATGCAGTCGGCCTTTGACAAAACCGGCTACGACCTTGTTATTGTTGGTTTTGGAATGAACGATGGCTCGCTTAATCTGACTTCAAATGTGAAAATATTCAAGTCAAACATCGCTCAGATTGTCAACGAGCTGAGAATTTATTCACCAGAAGCGGATTTTGTTTTGCTTGGCACATTCACGCCGAATCCAAAATCCATCTTTGCTGGCAATCATGAAGATCAGATGGCCGAGCTTGAAGATCTTGCAAACAAGCTCAACATCTCAACAGGATCGCACAAGTCGGGTTGCACTTTTGTTAATATGTGGGAGATTTCAACGGGCATACTTGCAAAAAAGCAAGCAAACAACAATGTCGGCGACACGCGTTATCAATATATGGACATCTCTGCAAACTACACAAACCACCCAAATGATTTTATGGTGCGTTTGTATGCGGGTTCGATTCTTTCAACGTTTGTAGATTTTTAGGAGGTTAATTTGAACAACAATTTCCGCAAACTTGATCGCCAGGCAAAAATCTTTTCCCGATCGCTTGGCAATGCGCAGTTGAAAGCAAAATGGGAGCAGGAATACTTGTCTCAGCGCGACAACCTTTATGCCGGCACGCTGGAAATGGCAGTGAAGTTTTTAAACGACCTTCGGTCTGCAAAAGTGGGAAATTTTTATCAAGAAGGCAGGATTTTAAATGACAGAAAATTGATGCTCAAACATTCTCTGTTTGTTGTGGAAGATTTTTTAACGGAAGGAGAAAAAAACAAACTTTCACTGATTAAAACCGATTTTGATTTGCAGATAAGAAATTTCCACCAACAAGCAGAAAAGTTTGCCGGCCAAACCGATCTGTTTGAGGAGCTTTTGAGGATAAACAAGCGCAAAGGACAAAACATGATTTTGGTGACAGACGAGGGCAACGTTTACAAGGGCAGGGTGAACATTGAGCTTGATCGAAGTTTTAATCTGCATCACAAAGTCATGGCGGAAGGCTCGCATTTCGAACTTAAAAACATTTTGGCGATGGTTTTGGAACGTTCAGGCGAGCCGATATATTTCAATGAATTTTTGCTTTCAAGCGACGCAGACGAGGCTTACAAACAAAAGTTTGGCGAGTTTATCTCAACCGCCGCTTCCATCGAGCAGGCAGACACCGACAATTTTATATCGAATAAAAGATAAAGAAAATTTAAGAAAGTTTTTAGTGATGTTTTAAATTTTAAATAATGAATATTATTATTAATTAAATTATATATAACAAAAAACGAACCATGAAGTTTCGCAAGGTTCGTTTTTTTTGATTTATGCAATTAAAAGCTGCGACCGATGCGTTTGGTCGCGAGAGGGTGATGATAATAAGTTTAAACCTTTCTTGGAACAATTTTCTTCGCATGAGAGTAAGCGCAAAATGCCTTAGCATTTTCGTCTGGCGCTTTGAACAAAAAAAACGAGCTGATTTTAAGCTTTCGAATAGAAAGCGCTGCCTCAGCTCGATTTTTTTGTTGGTGCCGCTGGTGGGAGTCGAACCCACATGAAGTTGCCCTCAACGGATTTTGAGTCCGTCGCGTCTGCCACTGAAACCCCAAAAATATAACATTTTTGGGGACCCCGCCGCCACAGTGTCGGAATGTCAGACTCAGTTTTTCGCTTGGTGCCGCTGGTGGGAGTCGAACCCACATGAAGTTGCCCTCAACGGATTTTGAGTCCGTCGCGTCTGCCATTCCGCCACAGCGGCATTTTTCAATGCCTTATCATTCTAGCATAACTATAAAAAATTTTCAACTTTTTTTTGCTAAAAATTTAAAATCATTTTATTTTCAAAATTACAGCCGTTTTTATATATTTTGCCGTCATAAAAGCGTCAGAAATTAGCCAATTTAGCGTCATTTTTCGACAATTTTGTAAAAAAATCGCAAAAACTAAAAAAATTTTGGCATTTAAATTTGACTATTATTAATATGATTTTTATAATTTTTGGTGTATAAACGCAAGCGGCGACGGCCTTTTGCGCAGAGGCGATTGATTGCGGTTTGTGCTTTTACACTTCAATCAAAATTTTTAATGATAAGCAAATAAAAACTTAACAAAATTTGGCCTAATTTTAGGTTACAGCGTTTTTATTGCAAAAATAATAATTAAAGGGGAAAAAAATGCAAAATCATGTTTGGGGCAAAACTTTGCTTTCGGTTTATCGTTACTTGGAAAGGATAGCAGATGCTATTGACAACATAATTGAAAAAAAAGCTGTGCAAACATCTTCCATGCTGGGAAGTGATGCTCTTTCACATAACACGCTTGCGCTTGCAAACAAAATCATCGATCTTTCAGAAAGAAAAGTAAAACTTATCAACATCAAATTGTTGACAGAACAGGCTTTGGCAGCGATGGATCCAAAAGGCGCCAAAATTTTGATTATGAAATATTTTGACAATGCCTCTTGTGAAGAAATTTTGTCTGCGCTTTCTCTTTCAAGGAGAACATATTTCCGTAGAATAGGCGAAATGGAAGCGGCGTTTGAAGCAAGCTGTGCGATGTTTGGCTTTCCAATGGAGAGGCTGGATTCCTATCTTGCAAATGAGGCCTGGATCATGAATGTCAAAGCCTCTTTTCAAAAAGGGGTGGAAAGCCCGTTGCAGCTGAGTCGAAGCGAGAGAATGTGTTTATAGGTCATCTTCGTTGAATTCGTAATAATCCTTGTGTCCTTTTCGAGAAAAAATTCTGCGTCGTGAGGTTTTGAGTTTTTTGGAAGGGCTCAGCAGCAAATACAAAATCACAAGGCATGGCAGGCTCACGGCCAGTATGATTATCGCGATCACCGTGTCGCTCAAACCTCCATTTTCTGGCGTTTGCGAAGAAAATTGCAACTCGCCTGTGATTTCAGGAAAGTATTCTGTGTTTTCTGTAAAACCATCAAAGATGTCACAATAATATGAAAAAGCATAGCCAAAAGTGCTGACCCCATCGATGGTCGCATTGCAGTAGTACCAGATATTTGTCGAGTTTGGAAAAAGTTCTTGACCAGTTGTGGTGCCGTAAAGGGTGTATTCCTCCAAAAAGTCAAGTTTTCCAAGTGTCGCACTCGAATTTGTTGGTTGAGACTGCAAATTGAGGCCGTTGTCATTAAAGTTTCTAAAAACTTCGTTAGGGTAAGGTGAAGTTGGAACTCCGTCCATTGGTGTCACTTCATCTTTTTTTACGTAGCCATACAGGTCCAGATATTTGGCGCGATAAAAATCTCCCTCTTGGCCTATCAGCAAAACAAAATAGGTGTTTGGCAGGGTGAAAAGCGAGCTGGATTCGCTTGCCGAGGAGTAAAAGTTTGCTTGGTTTAAAACTTTGGCATAGTATGTTAAAGTTTCCTCTGCTTTGACAGAGATGGAAGGCAGAGAGGGGGTTAGAAATGCAATCAACAGCAAAAACACTAATTTTTTCATGGCTATATTTTAAACTCTGTCAGTTTGAAAATTAAAAGATTATTCTGTCAATTATGGAGGAGAGATGTCAGAATTACTAGAAAAGCTTAAACTTTTAGAGCGTGAGCTCGAACGCCGGCGTCCCAATGCCAATCTAGCAAACTACAACACAGGTGCAAAAGTGCATTTAAAGCAACTGGAATTTCACAAATGCAAAAAGCGCAACCGCTGGGTGTTTGGTGGAAACAGAAGTGGGAAGAGCGAATGTGGAGCGGTGGAGGTCGTATATATGGCTCGCGGCATACACCCATATCGCGAAAATCGCAAAAATGTTTCTGGTTGGGTGGTCAGTCTTTCAAAACAGGTGCAAAGAGATGTCGTTCAGCAAAAGATCTTGCATTATTTGAACCCAGCTTGGATCGAAAAGGTTGTGATGCAAAGCGGAAGTGAGGGTTCGCCGGAGACAGGAATCATCGACTTTATTTTGATAAAAAATGTGTTTGGAGGGCTGAGTAAAATTGGCTTTAAAAGTTGTGATCAGGGTCGAGACAAATTCCAGGGCACTTCACTTGATTTTGTCTGGTTTGACGAGGAGCCTCCGTTTGAAATCTATCGTGAATGTCAAATGCGTGTGTTGGACAGAAGAGGGGATATTTTTGGCACTATGACGCCGCTTAAAGGATTGAGCTGGGTTTACAATGAAATATATTTAAACGCCTCCGGTTCACCTGAAATTTGGTGTGAACATATGCAGTGGGAGGACAACCCTTTCATTTCAAAAGAGGAAATCGCATTGCTTTCACAAACCATGTCGGAGGAAGAGCTTGAATCGCGAAAATATGGCAAGTTCACCGCTCTTGGCGGCTTGGTGTATCCAGAATTTGATCCAAACATTCATGTTATAGAGCCTTTTGAAGTGCCACAGGAATGGCAGGACAACATTTCGATTGACCCTGGGCTTAACAATCCGCTTTCCGCACATTTTTATGCCGTGGATTATGATGGAAATGTGTTTGTGGTGGCGGAACATTTTGAAGCCAAAAAAGATGTCGCATACCATGCAAAAAAGATCAAAGCACTGGCCGAAAAGTTGAATTGGCACTATGCTCCAAATGGCATGCTTTCTGCTTTGATCGACAGCGCTGCCTCGCAGCGCACGCTTGCCAGCCAAAAAAGTGTGGTCGACCTTTTCTATGAGCACGGAATTTTGACCAATCCCAAAGTGAACAAGGACATGTTTTCTGGAATTTCCACAGTCAAGCGCTATTTGAAAGACGGTGAGGGAAAAACACATCTTTTCATATTTAAAAATTGCGTAAATCTTATTCAAGAATTTAAAACCTATTTCTGGGGAGATGCGGACTTGCCTATTAAAAAAGATGACCATGCGTTGGACGAGCTTCGATATTATCTCATGACAAAACCTTCGCCAAATCACTCATTGCCAGAAAAGAGTGCGATAGAAAAGGACAAGGAACGGTTGATCAGAAAATTGCGCTTGAAAAACAAAATGTTTTGAAATCTTGCAACAATAAAAAATTGTTTGGAAAAATAAATAAAATATGTTAAATTTAACATAGTTAATATATGAAAAAGTTTTACGCATTCGTTTTAACATTTTCACTTGCTCTTTTGGCGCTGACTCCACTTTCTTTGGAGATGGGTTCTGCACGCGCCGATGATGTGAGCTCAGTTGAAATCAGCTCAGCGGCAGATTTGCAAGATGTTGCAGTTGCAGTCAATGGTGGCACTGATGATTATTCTGGCAAGGTTTTGACTTTGACAGATGACATAACTATCACTGGAAACTGGACGCCTATTGGCAGCGTCTCAAATCCATTTAGGGGCAGTTTAGATGGGGCAGGCCATTCGATAAACATTGAAAACGCCAATGTCAGCACTGAGGCCTATCAAGGGCTTTTTGGTTATGCAGAAGGCGGAGAGTTTAAAAACGTGCAGCTTGTTGGTCAAATCATGTCCGATGCCAATGGCGACTTGACAACAACTTACGCCACTGATCAGATCTTTGCAGGAATGCTGATGGGCTATGGCAGCAATGTCGTGATTGAAAGCTGTGAGCTTTTAAGTGAGCAAAACCAAACGGTGAAGATCAGAAACATTTCAACCATTGGCGCACTTGCAGGAAAGCTTTCAAGCTCCACGGTAAAAAATGTGGTCTCATATGCAAATCTAAGTTTTGATTATGAACTTGCAAACACCTGCCGAGTAAGAATTGGCGGCGTGATTGGCGAAGCTGAATATGTCAACATTGAAAAATTGGGTTCGTTTGGAACGACAAATCTTACATACAGTTCAGTCATTTCGCCACAAGTTGCATCAACTTTCTATGTTGGTGGAATGATTGGAGATTTAAAAGGTGGCAGCATCATTGACAGCGTGCAGGGCTCTGCGGTTGGCATAACAAGCAGAAATGATGTGGACAGCTATGTTTGCGGCTCGATTTTTGGAATCATTACAAACAGTCCAGCAAATGGCAACCTTCAATCGATTGCTTATGCTCCAAGCGGCACCGGATCGGAGCAACTTGGCATCTGCGGTGAAGGAGAGTTGCAAAGCGCTGATTACATAGTTCCGGTTTCTGAACAAGTGATCTTTACAACTTCATTTTACACAAATGGCACTCAGGATTTTGCTTGGAAACAAGACGCTGAAATCTGGGATTTTGAAAGCACCTGGGTGATCGTTTCAGAAAATTCGAGTCAGCTTCGTCTGCAAATCTTCCAATTTTTTGACATAACACTCTCTGGCGCAGTGGATTCCAACAATTTGCTCGTCAGCCTCTCGTCTCAAACACAAAATGAGCGCACTCAATATGGCAAGCAAAAACAGTTGCAGGCAAGGTTCCAGGGCGAAAATGAAGGCATTTTGGTGGACAATTCAAAATATTATGAAATCTCCGAAATTCGCCGAAACGGCAGCTTGTTAAGTTATGTCACCTTTGAAGAGGGCCCATCTGGTGAAATGATTTGGCAGGGTGAAGATGTGACTCTGACAAAAACTCAACAGGCAGGCTCAACAGTCTACACTTTGACAGTGACAGCTTCCAGTGCGACTGAGGGCGAGTATTCCTTCGTACTTTCGCCAATCAACTATCCAGCATACATCGTTGCAGGGCAGCTTCAAGACGGAACAATTCAAACCGATGCAAATGGTGGAGTGAGGTATCGCGGAAACGCTGATGAAAATGAATCCATCATTCGCTCGCTTTACAAAGGCAACACGATCGAGGTTGAGGCCATAGGTCATTCAACCTATGCTTTCGGTGGTTGGACGCTTTATTATTTAAATTCACAAGGTGATGTCTCTTACAATGGGCAAAGATGGTCCGCTGCGTCAAGCGATCTGTTTGAAAGCACTGCAAATCCACTTTCAATCACCTTTGGAGGCACCAACACTTCTGAAACTGCATTCAACCAAACCTTCTTGCTTGTTGCAAGTTTTGTCAGTGATCCTTGCACGTTGACTTTCAGTTATGATTCAAACTTTATCACCAGAGTTGAAGTCAATGGACAAAATGTGAGCGGCAGTGGAACTTCGGTCATCTTAGACAAAAATCAAAACGTGACATTGAGGATTTACATGAGCGAAAACGCCTCGTTAAATGCCGACAACTTGCTCTCTTCGATTAGAAGTCTGTTCGTTTCAGATTCTTCAAGATTGAATCACGAAGTGTTCAACGATCTTGACGGCACAGGGCAGGTGGTGCATGAATTCACATTCTCAACTTCTGCAATAAACTATGCCACCTCATCTCAGTTCAACCTGAATTTGCGTGCAACTGAGGGTGTAGATGATGGCCAACCTGACAACACGATTTGGATTGTGGTTGGCGTTGTTGGCGGTGTGATCTTGCTTGCAGCGATTGGTTTGACCGTTTGGCTTGTTCTCAGACGCAAAGCGCTCAACAACACACGAAATGATGATTACAAGCGTTATTACTACTAAAATTTAAGTTTTTACATATAAAAACATTAAATTATTAAAAAAAAGACTGGATTTTAAAGAAACTCTATCAAATTAAGATAGAGTTTTTTTGTTTGAAATGATGGTGTTGGTCATTCTTGAATATGGTTTTTGCGGTTGATAAAGTCCGCCTTTTCACTTGCGCGGTAGATCGCATCGTCGCCATATTTTGCGTTGATTTTTTCGATTCCCAAACTTGCAGCCTCTTGCTTTTCATCAAAAAAACTCAACTGTCGGCTTTTGTCGATTTTTTGGAGGTTTGAACAGCGAAGTCTTACAGCTCTGATTGGGACTGAATAGTCAAAAAACGAATCAAGTAAAATCATAGTTTCTTTGATCAGCACATCAGCGGCAAAACAAGGGGCGATGGTTTTGGATTTTCTGTGCTTCTCAAAATTATTATCCTTCAAAGTGATTGTCAAAGTTTTTGCTTCAAAGCCTGCCTGAATCAGCCTATGTGAAACCTTTTCTGCCAAAAATGCCACCACCTTTTCAATCTCTTCTCGGGAGGTGATGTCCTTGATGGTCGTTGTGCCATTCCCGATGCTTTTTGGCGGCACCAGCGTGAAATAGTTTTGCACCGGATCCTCTTCGCTTCCAAGCAGATTGCGTTTTAAGGCGAGGCCGGTTTTTCCCATCAGGTGAGCGATGTGTTGATCCTCCAAACTGCAAAAGTCGCCGATGGTTTGAACGTTCATAAGCATAAACTTTCTCTCCAACTTTCTTCCAACTCCGACGATGGAGCTGAGAGACAGTGGAAACACCAACTCCTTAAAATGCTGCTTTGAAATTTCGGTCACGGCGTCGGGCTTTTTTAAGTCGGAGCCCAATTTGGCATAAATCTTGTTGAAGGAAACTCCCACTGAAACTGTAAAACCAAATTCTTTTTTGACTCGCTCGCGAATCTCATTTGCGATTTGCACTCCGGTTTTGTTGAGCACTTTGAGAGAGGGTGTTACATCAAGCCAACATTCGTCCAAACCCAGTGGCTCGACAAGATCGGTGTAGTCCAAATAAATCTTGTGAAGTTTTTGTGAAATTTCTTCGTAAACAGAGTAGTGTGGTGCAAGGCAAACAAGCTCCGGGCAAAATTGCTTGGCTTCAAAAATGCTTTGTCCGGTTTTCACGCCATAGGATTTTGCAATTTCATTTTTTGCCAAAATTATGCCTGTGCGCTTTTCAGGATTGCCAGTCACTGCCACTGGTTTGCCGGCAAGTTCTGGCCTGGTTGCGCACTCTACGGAGGCGAAAAAATTGTTGACATCTGAATGCAAAATCGTTCTCATTTATTTGCTTTGCTCTTTTAAAAAATGATATAATTAACTAGATTTTAGGCAAGACAAGGGGATTTTATGCAGTTTTACAATTCATTTTGCATCACTAAAACTGAAAACGATTTTGCAAAAAATGCTGCGGCAGGTGTAAAACGGTTGGATTGTTTGTGTGGAAACGCTGAATTTAGTGCTGCGATGTTTAAAAAATATGGATTTTTGGGCAGGTTGATCTTGCCAGCAAAGGTTGCGTTAAATCAAAAAAGTTTGCTTGCGGCCCAGGAGCTTGGTTATCCGATTTCGATTTTGGTAGACCTATTAGACGACGAGCAAACCATAAACAGAGTGGCGATGTTGGGCTTGCCAACCACAGTGATTTTGTATGAAAACCTCACTCGCACAGGAGAGATAAGCCAAAAATATGGAGGCAAAATGCCTGCCGAGGTGCTTGAAGATCTGGGGTTTTTAGACAGGGAATGCACGATCGTTGGAGGAATGTATGCCGACAAAGAGGATTTGCAAATCCTTGGTGACTACTCAGCCAGAATCGTGCTGTGTCCGCGGGCATTTGCTGAAAAGGGAGGCACTTTTGCCAATCTGAAACTTCTGAAAAAGTATGACATTAAGTTGAGCTTGGGGACTTTTGATTTTGAGGAGATCGACTTTTTAAGGGAAATCGAATTTTTGCGATTGACAAATTGCGCACTGCATGAAGCTCGCGATGCGGCAACCGAAAAAGAATTATTAAAACTTGCACAAGGAGAAAATTTATGAACATATCAGAAAAACTTGCCAGCGAATTTGGCTTAAAACAGGCTTACAGCGAAAACATCATTTCGCTTTTAGATGAAGGCAACACGATTCCTTTTATCGCGCGTTACAGAAAAGAGATGCACGGCTCCTGCGATGACCAAGTGCTCAGAAATTTTGCTGACAGATTGAAATATCTTCGCAACCTTGCAGAGGAAAAGGAAAAAGTTCAGCGCACGATCACCGAACAGGGCAAATGGACTGAGGAGCTCCGCCAGGCGCTGGAAAATGCGCAAACGTTGACCGAAGTTGAAGACATTTACAGGCCTTACAAACCAAAACGCAAAACGCGCGCGTCAGTTGCCATTGCAAAGGGCTTGGAGCCGCTTGCTGATCTCATTCAAAAACAGTCGAAAAATGTCGATGTGTCAAAAGAGGCTGAGGCGTTTATAACCGAAGAAGTGCCAACTGTTGAAGATGCCATAAATGGTGCAAAAGACATCTTGGCAGAGCGCATAAGTGACGATGCAAATCTCAGAAAAACTCTTCGCGAGCTTTTATATGACAAAGCCACCATCGAGTGCACGCTGCTTGATGGCGAAAACAAACTCACGTATGAAACTTATTCCGGCTTTAAGCAAGAGGCCAAAAAACTTCCAAGCCACAGAGTGCTTGCAATCAATCGTGGAGAAAAAGAAAAGTGCTTGAAAGTCAATGTTGTTGTCAATCCTGAGCTGATGCTCAAAGAGATTCGGTTTGCTTTCAAAAAGGAAAATCCTGCCACTGATGAAATAATTGAAAGCGTGATCACAGATGCATATGATCGTCTGCTTTTTCCAGCTTTGGAGCGAGAACTCAGATCCACCTTAACCGATGCCGCATGTGAGCAGGCGATCAAGATGTTTGAGGTGAACTTGAAGCCACTTTTAATGGAAGCTCCGCTTAAAAACAATATAATTTTGGGCTTGGATCCAGCTTACAGAACTGGGTGTAAAATTGCGGTTATCGATAAAAAAGGCGACGTGCTTGCAACCACTGTCATCTATCCAACTCCTCCTCAATCAAAAACTGAGGAGTCGATTGCAAAGTTAAAAGAGCTTATTGAAAAATACAATGTCGACGTGATTTCAATTGGCAATGGAACTGCTTCAAAAGAGGCAGAGATCTTTGTTGCCGAGCTCATCAAACATGTCTCGCGTCCGGTTTCCTATGCGGTTGTCAGCGAGGCTGGTGCTTCGGTTTACAGCGCATCAAAACTTGGGGCGGAGGAATTTCCTGACTATGATGTTTCATTGCGCAGTGCAGTTTCGATTGCAAGAAGGTTGCAGGATCCGCTTGCTGAACTCATCAAAATCGATGTCAAAAGCATTGGTGTGGGGCAATATCAGCACGACATGCCTCAAAACAGATTGACCGAAGTTTTAACTGGCGTTGTGGAAGATTGCGTCAACAGCGTGGGTGTGGATTTGAACACCGCTTCTCCAAGCCCGCTTTCCTATGTTTCTGGCTTGAATATGTCAACCGCGAA
>CALVYS010000004.1 GCA_944372355.1 uncultured Clostridia bacterium
TTATGTTATGAAAAAATAACATAATAGATTGTAAAAATGGAGAATTATTTAAAATTTGGTCGGCGTGGCGGGATTTGAACCCACGACCTCATGGTCCCGAACCATGCGCGCTACCAACTGCGCTACACGCCGAAATTTGCATATATAAAAGAAATTTCATAAATTTTGGTGAAATCACCACGTATATATTTAAATTTTAATCTTTGGGTGAATTAAAGTCAAATTATATTGCTAAAAATGTTGGAGAAAAAATATATTTATGTTAAACTATCATAAATTTGGAGGGTTCTATGATCAAACTTATAGTAGATTCCACTGCTTACATTCCAAAAGATTACATTGAAAAACATGATATACAAGTGATTCCTTTGCATGTGCTCTACATGGATCAGGAGTTTGAGGAAGGCTTGCCAGGCAGCTATGATAAATTTTTTGAAAGCTTTACAAAAACGAAGCTTTTTCCAAAAACCTCTCAACCATCACCGGAGGCTTTTGTCAATGCTTACAACAAGGTGATTGAAGAAGGAAATGAAGCCATAGTTTTCACAATTTCGGCTTCTCTTTCAGGCACAAATTCTGTTGCCAATTTGGCAAGAGAAAATTGTTTGGATCCAGAAAAAATCACGGTTATTGACTCGATGAGCACTGGTCAAAACATTTGGGGATACTGTATGGAAGTGATCGAAAAAGCCGAAGAAGGGTTATCTCGCCAGCAGATCGTTGATTACATTGCAACGCTTCAAGAAAACAGCCAAATCTGTTTTGTTCCAGACAGTTTGGAGTATCTTAAAAGAGGCGGCAGGATCGGAAAAGTTAGTGCCACAATCGGCTCACTTTTGCAAATCAAACCTGTGCTGACATTCAAACAAGGCACATTGCTTTGTGCAAAAAAGATCTTTGGAATGGGCAAGGCGATAGCCGATCTCATTGCAATGATTCCTAAAAAGACCAAAAGATTGTTTGCAATTCACATCGCCAACACCAAATTTTTTGACGTGCTGCTTGCAAAGATGAAAGAAGCTTTTCCAAAAACCAAAATTTATGAAGGTGAACTTGGTCCGGTTGTTGCGGCTCATATTGGGCCTGCCGTAGGGGTTTGCTATATATGTTAAGAAAATGTGCGCTCATCACCGGGGCCTCTGGTGACATTGGAAGGAGCATAGCCAGAACGCTTTCAAACAATGGCTATGACCTTTTTTTGTGCGCTTTTAAAAATGAAATAGATGTCAAAGGATTAAAAACGCAAGTCACACAGCTCAGGTTTGATGTTTCCAGCGCAAAACAGGTTCAGGAGGCCTTTGATCAGCTTGCAAGAAAAGGAGTCAAGTTTGATTTAGTGGTTTGCAATGCGGGGGTCGCAGAAAACGAAGCTATGCTAATAGACAAGTCAGATGAGGAAATCGACTTTGTGATAAAAACCAATCTCAGCGGCACGATTTATTGCAATAAATATGTTTTGCCGCTTATGAACAAGGGGTCGAGTTTGATAAACATTGCGTCTTTTCTTGGTGTGTATGGTGGCAGCTGCGAAGCTGTGTATTCTGCTGCAAAAGCGGGCGTGATCGGCCTGACAAAGGCTTTGGCAAAGGAATGCGCGCCATTGCATGTGAGGGTGAATTGCATAAGTCCTGGGTTTATAGACACAAAAATGAATGCCTCTTTTGACGAAACCGACAGACAGCTGATTTTGGAAAACACTCCACTTAAAAAATTTGGAACAGGAGACAATGTGGCGCAAGCCGTGCTTTACCTTGCTGAAAATGATTTTGTCACTGGTGAAAATTTGATCGTCAGTGGCGGGCTCACAGTTTAGAAAAAAGTCGAAAAATTTTCATTCTCTAAAACAAGCACTTTTTCTACAAAAGTGCTTGTTTTTTTTATGTATAAATTCTTTAAACTGAAAGGCAAAGGAGGGCAAAAATGAAAATAAAATCTCGGATTTATAACGGAACGCTTTATGTGCTGTTGTGTGGAGAGCTGGACGAGCACACTTCGTCTTACACTCGTGAGGAGATGGACAAAGCTTTTGGCAGTGGCATTTTTAAACAGATCATAATCGACCTGTCCGAACTCGACTTTATGGATTCGACAGGGATAGGGGTGCTTATTGGAAGATACAAAAAGATGAAGGATCGTCACATTCCAATCTACATCTGCAATCCTTCTTCGCACGCTGAAAAAATTTTTAAAATGACAGGCCTTTATGACCTAATGCCAAAAATAATTTAGGAGGTTTTAAAAAGTGAAAAAGAACAATTTTATGGAAGTTGAGTTTAAAGCGGATTCTGTGAACGAAAGTTTTGCTCGCGTTTGCGTGGCAAGTTTTTGTCTGCCGTTGAATCCATCATTGGAGGAGATCAGCGACATCAAAACCGCGGTGTCGGAGGCGGTTACAAACGCGGTTGTGCATGCCTATCCTAAAGGCGGGGGTGTGGTTAGACTGCGTGTGGAGCTGGACGGAGCAGACGTTCTTATCACAGTTTCAGATGAAGGTGTTGGGATCAAGGATTTCAAAAAAGCGAGGGAACCATTTTTCACAACCAAGCCTGATGACGAGAGAAGTGGCATGGGCTTTTCGGTCATGGAGTCTTTTATGGACGATGTTCAGGTGTCCAAAAACGGCGAGCGTGGAGTCAAAGTGTTTATGAAAAAAACCTGCCGCTCTGGTTTGCTTTGTGAAGGAACTTATGCTAGACGCTGAGAAAATAAAGGAGCTTGTTGCAAGAGCGCAAGCTGGCGATGAACAAGCCAAAAACACACTCATCAATGAAAATTCACCGCTGATAAAAAGCATTATAAAAAGATTTTGTGGCAAGGGGTTGGAGTATGATGATCTATATCAACTTGGGTGTTTGGGTTTTGTAAAGGCGATAAAAAATTTCAATCCTGATTTTAATGTCAAATTTTCAACCTATGTTGTGCCGATGGTGATAGGCGAGGTTAAAAGATTTATGCGTGATGATGGAGCGATCAAAGTTTCGCGCGCAATCAAATCTCTGAATTTGAAGATAAACAAATATATTGAGGCCTACACATCAGAAAACAAAACCAAACCCAGTGTTGAACAAATCGCCAAGCATTTTGAGGTGGAAGAAGGTGATGTGATCATGGCAATGGACTCTTCAAGAATGCCGGTTTCTCTTTATGCTCCGCTTGAAAATGGAGAGCAGGGCTCCTCGCTTGTGATTGATGGTGTCGACGCACAATATAATGATGAAAGTTTGATGGACAAAATCGCGGTGCGTGAAATTTTGACCGGTCTTTCCAAACGTGATCGTGCGATTATATTGATGAGATATTTTTATGACAAAACGCAAAGTGAAATTGCCGAAAAACTGCACATTTCACAAGTGCAAGTCTCTCGCTTAGAAAACAAAATTTTAAATGGTTTAAAGAAAAAGCTGTCTTAATCGGCAGCTTTTTTAATGAGATCTTCAATCTTTTTGTTGATGTCTGCACTCGTTGTTTGAGTGTGACCTTTTACTTTATCTTCACCTTGCAATGGCTCCTCGATGTCAGTGCTCACGCTTCGCACTTTCATGTCAACGTCTTGCTCCTCTTGATTTTCAGCAATCCTTGTCTCTTCCAAATTCTCGGAATTCTCCTCCGCCGAAAGCTCGTTCATATTTTTTCTAGGCTTGATTTCTGGGCGGAATTTTGGTTGAATTTTTCCATCAATCGCTCTGGTTTGATTCACGTTTTCCAAATCGCTGGTTTCCTGGCTCAACTCTTCTTCATCATTTGGAGTGTGAACTTCGGCAGGCTCTGCGTCAATCATATTCACACCGTTTGAGCCCTGAAATCTTCTGCCATTGCCGTTGAAGCGATAAGTGTCGATGTTGGTGACGCCAGGACCATATGTGTCAGTGTTTCGATCTGGATTGAATCCACCACGCCAGGCTCCGTTGTAGCCATATCCGGCAGGATACCCATTGCCATAGCCGCCATTGGCATAACCATTATTTACATAACCTCCGTTTGCATAACCGTTGTTTGCATTAAAGTTTGCTGGATTATAAGCGGCTGTGTTGTTGATTGGGGTTTGAGCCTCTTCTTGATTTTGTGGAGTAACCTCCTGTTGTGGCTGAGTTGTTTCTGTGGTCTGCTGCTCATCGGTTTCAGCTTCTTCCAAACCGTTTAAAATATGCTCTATATTATCCAAAGTCAAAAGCAGGTTTTGCATATAGCAATCTCTGGCTTCCACACAGCAGGAAAGGCGTGAAAGTTTGGCGTCGATTTCTGTGGAATTGGAATCTAGTTTGTAAATTGCTTTCGCCGCGTTTTTATAGTCGGATTTGGTTTTGTTTAATGAGTTTGTGTATTTTTGCATACTGGAAGTCAGCTCATTTATGGCACTGGCATTTTCATTGCCAAGTTTGACTCCGCCAGCTATGGCCTTTTTGATTGATTTGACTTTTTTGTAAATCTGACTCGAAGCCGAGCTCACATTTGAAGCTGCCTGTGCAGAAGCTTGATAAGCGTTTGACAAAGTGCTGATTTCTGCTGTGCTAGCTTTTTCAGAAAAAAGCTTTGAAATGTTGTCCAAGGCAAGATCGCTTGAAGTGTCGCTGGTGATCGAACCCACGGTGTTTGTGGTTCTGTCAAGTTGATGTGAAAGCCGGTCAATGATGGCGGCCTCGTTTGAACTTGAACAACCTGCAAGTGCCAAAACGGCAGTTAAAGAAAGTCCCAAAATCAACGATTTTTTCATATTTTTCTCCTTATTTAAACTGACCTTAGTTTGAGCAATAATTCGATGTTTATTCGCCATTTTATTTGTCAAATATTAAATAGGAGATAAAAAATGAAAAACGAAAAATTAAATCAAGCTTACAATGCGTATGTGGAGGCGCGAATTCCAAAAACAAAGCCATGGCCGTCACTTTTCAATGCTTTTTGGGTTGGGGGCTTGGTCTGTTTGTTAGGGCAGGGCATCAACGAACTGTTGCTCTATCTTTTTCCGTCAATGGCTGAACAAAGCGCCTGGTCTTGGACACTTGTGATCTTAATCTTCATCGCATCTTTTTTGACAGCCATTGGGGTCTATGACAAGATTGGCAAGTTTGCAGGGGGCGGCACAATCGTGCCTATCACGGGGTTTTCCAATTCGATTTCTTCGCCAGCGATAGAGTTTAAGCATGAAGGCATCATTTATGGAACCTGCGTCAAGATGTTTAGTGTGGCTGGACCGGTGATTGTCTCTGGTGTGGTTGCAAGCATTGTTGTGGGATTAATCTATTTTATTGTGGGGCTGATTTGATGCAGACGATAGAACTTAAAAACCGCCCAAAAATTGTTGGAGGCTATTCGATTGTAGGGCCCAAGGAAGGGCGTGGCCCATTTGGAAAATACTTTGATTATGTCATGAAAAGCGACAGTTTTGGCGAAAAAACATATGAACTTGCAGAGCGCAAAATGTTTGAAATTGCAGCGACAGGTGCCATTCAAAATGCTGGACTGATGGTCAGTGATGTCAATCTGATGCTGGCAGGTGATTTGCTCAATCAAATCATCTCGTCTTCGTATGCTGCCAGAGCCTTTAATATGCCATATCTTGGCATGTTTGGAGCTTGTTCAACTATGGCGGAATCCTTGGCTGTTGGTGCAGTTTTGATCAATGGCAGACACTTAAAAAATGTGGTTTGCGCAAGTGGGTCGCATTTTTCAACGGCCGAGCGGCAATTCAGGTTTCCACTCGAACTTGGTTGCCAACGGGTTCCAACCTCTCAGTGGACTGTAACGGCGGCAGGAGCAAGCGTGTTGTCGCTTGAAGGCAGTGGGCCGGAAATTGTTTCGGTCACTTTCGGCAAGGTGATAGATTTGGGCATAAAAGATGTCAACAACATGGGTGCTGCGATGGCACCCGCTGCGGCGGACACGATGGCTGTGCATTTTGAAGAGACAAAGCATAAACCTGAGGATTACGACCTTATATTAACCGGCGACCTGGGCAAACTTGGCTCAGAAATTTTGATTGATTTGCTTGAAGCCAAGGGTTACAAAATGGGCAAAAATTACAGCGATTGTGGACACAGTTTTTTCACGCGTGAACAAGACACGATGTGTGGAGGCAGTGGCTGCGGCGCCAATGCGGCAGTCCTAAACAGCTATGTCCTCAAAAAGATGAGAAAGGGTGAGGTGAAAAGGGTGCTGTTTGTCCCAACAGGGGCTTTGATGTCGACAACGGCAACTCAACAAGGTGAGTCGATCCCCGGTGTCAGCCATGCGATAGTGCTGGAAAGTGGAGGCAAGTGATGGAATATCTTTGGGTCTTTTTAATAGGCGGCTTAATCTGTATGCTCGGTCAGGTGTTGATCATAACCACGAAAATCACCTCGGCCAGAATTTTGGTGTTGTTTGTTATGATAGGTGTGGTGCTGCAAGCTTTCAATATTTTTGACCCAATCTCTCGTTTTGCGCAGGCTGGTGTCAATGTGCCGATCATAGGGTTTGGCGCGTCATTGGCAAAAGGAGCGATGTCGGCGGTGGAATCACGGGGGCTTTTGGGCGCGTTCACAGGCGGCCTTGAAGCCACAGCGGCAGGGATTGCGGCGGCTGTTGGTTTTGCATTTTTGTTTTCACTTATATTCAAATCAAAAACAAAATAAATTGAGTATTATGTCATAATACACGCAATATATTGTGTTCTACAATCTTCGACATTTTTCATATATATAAAACATGAAAAAAGTCAAGAACAAAAGATTAAGCCTAAAGGCCAGGGCTTACATTTGCCTTGGCTGTGTTTTGTTTGTTGTTTTGTGTGCCTTTTTATATTTTCAATTTGTTGTAAGTCCGCTGGTGGTGGAAGTTTCTCGTGCGCAAGTGGACTCGATAGCCACAACGGTTGTTAGTGATGCAATATATGATGTGATTCAAGATGAGGGATACAAATATGATGATTTTATGCAGGTCAGCTATATGCAAGATGGGTCTGTCGCATCTATTACAGCGGATTCTATAAAGCTCAACAACTTTGCGAGAGAGCTTTCCACTCTGGTGCAAATCTATCTTGACACGGTGGGCGAGCATGACATTGGCATTCCGTTGGGGTCTTTTACGGGTATCAATGCGCTTTCAGGCATTGGACCAAATGTCACAGTCAACATGGTGCCGATTGGCTCGGTTATCACGTCGTTTGAATCCTCTTTTACAAACGCCGGCATAAACAACGTTTTGCACTCGCTTTACATCAATGTCAATGTAACCATCAGTGTGATTTTGCCTTTGACAACCAAACATGTCGATTTTATAACCCAAGTGTTGATATGTGAAAATTTGCTGACGGGCAAAGTGCCGGAAGTTTATTTAAATTTTGGCAATTCAGTTTTTAGTTGGGCCTGAAAATCGGCTGGAAGTGGGGAAGAAATCTTCTTTTTAAAGCCGAGTATTGGCAGACAGATGGTCGCGGATTTGCAATGCAAAAGCGCTCTTGACGCGCCAGTCGAATAAAGTGGATCGTTTAAAAGAGGAAAGCCTAACGCGGCCATGTGCACTCGTATTTGATGGGTGCGTCCGGTTTGCAAGGTGATTTCAAGCAGAGTACAATTTGCAAAGTTTTTGAGTTTTTTGACAAAAGTCAAAGCGGGTTTTTCTTCAACAGAGAAGCCTTTTTCAAGCAGGTTGGCTTTTTGCGTCTGGCTCAAAACCTGCCTTTTTTGCTGGTTGATTCCATCTTTTGTTATAGTGCAGATGGGAAGGTTTATTTCCAGGTTGTCAAAGGGGAATTCACCTTGACAAATGGCCTGATAGGTTTTTGTAACGCTGGCATTTTCTGCGCTCAATCTGTCCTTTGCGATCACAACCACACCGGAAGTGTCCTTATCCAGCCTTCCAAGCACTCGATAAACGAAATTTGGCTGCCGATTTTTCATATATTCGCAAACGGCGCAGGCGAGGTTTTCGTTGTAGTGCGACTTAGATGGAATGCAAGAAATTCCTGCTAGTTTATTGACAACCAGAAAGCAATCGTTTTCAAACAAAATGTCAAGTTTCAAGTTACTGATTGGCAATTCGGTCGAGGTGTCATCTTCCAGGTTTATTGTGATTTGATCTCCGGATTTTAATGAGCTGCTCATATCTATAATTTGGCCATTTCTCAAAAGCCTTCCTGCCTTTTTGCGCAAAAAAGATATAAGCGATTCTGAAAGGCCAAAATCCTTCAAAGCCATATACGCATGTTTGTAGTCGCTTTTGACACCAAAAGAAAAGTTTTTCATGAAAAAAGTATAACATATTGGTTGACTTTTATTAAACAATTGTGCTAACATTTTCTTGTAAAAAAGCGATGATGAAGGACCAGTAACTTCCAAAAACGCATTTTCAGAGAGGTTCAACTTTGTGCTGTAATTGAACCAAATGCGCGGTGGTGAATTCACCTTCTAGCTGCCTTTTTGAAGCCGAAAGGTGTGTAGATTTGGCCGGGTGCAACCGTGATATTGCAAGATGAGGGCTTGAAAAAGCTGAAATTAGGTGGTAACGCGTGAGATTCTCTCGCCCTAATATAGGTGCGGGAGTTTTTTAATTTAAGGAGAGATCATGGAAAGCAAACTTAAAGACATTTTAAACAGGGCGCTCAGCGAGCTTAAACAAGTTGAAAACATGCAAGAGTTGAATGAATTTAAAGTCAAATACCTTGGCAAGCAAGGAGAACTTACTGGTATCTTGCGTGGAATGAGGGAGGTCCCAGCTGAGGATCGTCCAAAAATTGGCGCATTGGTCAACGAAGTTAGGGAAAAATTGGAAGCTGCTTTCAGTGAAAGGGAGCAGGCTTTTAACAAGGCTGAACTTGAAAAAGAGCTTCAAAGAAGTGCAATCGACATAACCGAGCCTGGCAAAGGTCATGAAAAAGGCGCTTTGCATCCAACGACTCGAATGTTCAACAAACTTATCGACATTTGCGTGGCAATGGGTTTTGAGGTTGTGGAAGGCCCGGAAATCGAAACCGACTATTACAACTTTGAAGGTTTAAACATTCCAAAAAACCACCCATCAAGAGACATGCAAGACACTTTCTTCATCACAGAAAACATTTTGCTTCGTTCACAAACCTCGTCTGTGCAGGTGAGAAGCATGGAAAAACTTTCACCTCCAATCAAAATCATTTCGCCGGGCAGGGTTTATCGCAATGACAGTGATGGCACGCATTCTCCGGTTTTCCATCAACTTGAGGGGTTGGTTATAGATGAAAATGTTTCCATGGCTGATCTTAAAGCAATGCTCACTTCTATGATGAAAAAAGTTTTTGGTCAAAGCACAAAAATCAGGTTTAGGCCAAGCTTTTTCCCATTCACAGAGCCAAGCGTGGAGGTTGACGTAAGCTGCCCAACATGTCATGGCAAGGGCTGCAAAGTTTGCAAAGGCACCGGATTTTTAGAGCTTTTGGGCGCAGGGGTCGTAAATCCAAAAGTGCTTGAAATGTCGGGAATAGACAGCAAAAAATATCGAGGATTTGCCTTTGGCTTTGGTGTGGATCGTTTTGCTATGGTTTATGATGGCATCACAGACCTTAGAAATATGTTCAAAAATGACATCAGATTTTTGAAACAAATGAAGTGAGGTATTATGTTATAAAAACATAACATAATAGCAAGTTTTAAGGAGATAAAAATGAAAGTAACATACAAATGGATCAAGGATTTTGTAGACATCGATTTGCCGGCAGAAGAGCTGGCGCAAAAGCTGACCAACGCTGGAATGGAAGTTGAAGAGATTATAAATCTCAACGAGCACCTCCATCATGTTGTGGTGGGAAAGATTACAAAGATTGAAAAGCACCCAGATGCAGACAAGCTGCAAGTTTGCCAAGTGGATATTGGTGAAAAAACTGTGCAAATCATAACCGCTGCAACAAATATCTTTGTTGGCGCGCTGGTGCCGGTTTCCTTGCCAGGCGCACATCTTGCCAATGGAATCAAAATCGAAAAATCCAAACTGAGAGGCTTGCCTTCCGAGGGAATGTTTTGCTCTGGCGAGGAACTTGGCATAGATGACAACTTTATGCCTGGGGCTTCTGTAAATGGAATTTTAATTTTGCCAAATGATTTTAAAATTGGACAAAGCATCGACGTGGCATTGGGCCTTGATGATGTTGTTTTTGACGTTGGAATCACTCCAAACAGGCCGGACTGCATGAGCGTGATTGGGCTTGCGAGAGAGGTTTGTGCTGTGACTGGTGCAACATTTAAAATGCCAGAGATGACGCACATTGAGCTTGCTGAAAAAGCCAGCAAACAGTTGGAAGTTGAACTTTTATCAAAAAAGTGTTCAAGATATATGGCGGCTGTAATCAAAAATGTCAAAATTCATCGCTCTCCAATGAAAATCAGGCAGCGTTTGTTTGCAGTGGGAATAAAACCTATCAACACTTTGGTGGATCTTACCAACTATGTTTTGGTTGAAATGGGTCAGCCTATGCACGCTTTTGACAAAAAGCATATCGCAGGCGGCAAAATCATTGTTCGTGATGCGAAGAAGGGTGAAAGCATTTCTGTTTTAAATCACAACACTTACAAGCTTGATGAAAATGACTTGGTGATTGCGGATCAAGAAAAAGCAACGGCGATTGCCGGAGTGATCGGCGGAACCAACTCTTGCATTGAAGATGACACTCAAACCGTCGTCATCGAATCTGCTGTTTTTGACTTAAAATCCATTCGTTTGACCAGCAAAAAAATTGGTGTCAGAACTGATTCTTCTGCAAGATATTCAAAAGGGGTTTATTATGCAAGTGCAGAGCAGGGACTAAACAGGCTTTTGCATCTTGTCACTGAATATGATTTGGGTGATATATATGGCGGCTGCATCGACAAAAATTTTGGTGCCCCAAAAGCAAGAGTTGTCAAGTCTTCGGCATCTGAAATCAACGCAATTCTTGGCACGAAAATTGCGGCAGAGGACATGCTTCGCATATTAAACAGCTTGGGGATCACAACAAAACTTGAAAATGGAAATCTGATTTCGCAGGTTCCTGATTACAGAGAGGACATTGAAAACAGCTATGACCTTGCTGAGGAGGTCATCAGAATTTATGGCTACGATGTTTACGACAAAGGTGAAGCTGACGAGCCATATTCGGGCTGGAAGGTCACCGAAGGCAGGCTTGGCGAGAGGCTGGAACTTGAACGCTCTTTGAAAACGGCGCTCAAATTTGCTGGATTTTTTGAAGCAATGAACTATTCATTTATTCCAGCAGATGCCCCAGAAAAGCTGCTGATTTCTGATAACCGCAGATTTATGATCAAGATTGCCAATCCTTTGGGAGAGGAGCTTTCTTGCATGCGCACCACTCTTGCACACTCCATGCTTGCATCGCTTGCCTATAACTACAGTGTTGGGAACAAGTCGGTTAAGCTTTTTGAATCCGGAAAAACTTTCCATGCACATGCATTACCACTCACAGAGCTTCCACAAGAGTGCAACAAGCTCAGCATGGGCGCATATGATATGAGCTTTGCTGAATTTAAAGCGTGCCTGGAAGCGGCCTTGTCTGAAACCAGTTTATCTTACAAATTGGTTCGTTCAAAAGAGCCATTTTTGCACCCTGGCATTTCTGCTGATGTTGTGGACGAGAATGGTGAGGTTTATGCTTCGTTTGGTCAGGTGCACCCAACTGTTGCCAAGAATTACGAGGTTCCAAAAAACACGCTTTACGCTGAAATCGACATGGACAAGTTGCTCGCGCTGCCTGAGAAGAGATTTAACATAAAACCTGTGCCAAAGTTCCCAATCGTAGAACGTGATTTGGCTGTCGTTGTGAAAGAGCAAATTTCAAATGAGGATTTGACAATTGCGATAAAATCTGCCTGTGGAAAACTCTTTTATGATGTCAAGTTGTTTGACATCTATCGCAGCGCTTCGCTTGGCGAAGGAATGAAATCTATGGCATACAACATTCGTCTCTCAGATGAAAACAAGACTTTGACTGATGAAGAAGTGACGGAAGTCATCGCAAAGGTTTTGAAGGCTTTGAAATTTAGATATGGAGCAAGTTTGAGATGATCTATCTTGACAATGCAGCAACAACACCGTTAAGTGAAAGGGCGGCAAAAGAGCAGGTGCTTTGGGCTTGTGAAAGGTTTTATAATCCTTCCGCAACCTATGTTCAAGCAACCAAGGTGGCTTTTGCGCTCACCGAAGCGAGAGGAAGATTGAAAAAATTGCTGGGCGTTAAGGACGGGGAGATAATCTTTACTAGCGGTGCGACCGAGGCAAACAATCTTGCAATTCGTGGAAGTGTGAGAGAGGGAAAATGGGAATATGTGTTTTCATCGGCAGAACACGCAAGTGTTGACAATCTTGCAAAAGCGCTGGAACGAGAAGGGCGAGAGGTTAAGTTTGTTCCCATAAAAAAAACTGGCAAAGTGGATTTGGAAAAACTGGAAGAGGTTTTAAATGAGAAAACCCGACTTGTGAGTTGTATGTTTGTCAACAATGTCACAGGTGCGGTGAATGATGTGGCAGCCATTGCAAAAATAATAAGAAAAAAGGCTCCGAAAGCGATTTTTCATGTGGACGGAGTTCAAGCTTTTTGCAAACTTCCTTTTAAACTTTCAAACTTAGATGTCGACGCATTTTCTTTAAGTGCGCACAAATTTCATGGACCGAAGGGTGTTGGGGCCTTGTATATTAAAAACAAGGCCGGCTTAAAAAATCAAGTATATGGTGGTGGACAGGAGTTTGGAATAAGGTCTGGCACTGAAAATGTGCCTGGCATTATGGCCATGCTGACTGCTGCGGAAGAGCTTGACGTTAAGGGCAGGCTTGAAAAGGCTGAGTTATTAAAACAGGCCTTTTTAAGTGAACTTGAAGGAGCGGGTATCGAACTTGTAAAAACCAATAGGTCCAGTCCTTACATCGCCACCTTTATCTTCTCAGGAGTGAATGGTGAAACGCTTGTGAGAATGCTTGAAAATGATGTGATAGTTGGCAGAGGCAGTGCGTGCTCGGCAAAAAAATCTGGCAACCATGTTCTTGAAGCAATGGGATATAATTTGGACCAAATCAAGGGCGCGATCAGAGTCAGCTTCGATGCTGCTTTGAGTGAGCAAGAGGTTAGAGACGCTGCCAAGATTGTAAAACAAAAATACTACGAGCTTGTGGAGAAACTTAAATGAAAACAATTCTTTTACGGTTTGGCGAACTGTTTTTAAAGGGTGAGAACAGGCACCTTTTTGAAAACGCGCTTTTAAATAATATAAGAAAAAAACTGAGTGGAGAAAAATTTAAGCTGTATCGCACGCAAGGGCGCATCATGATTTCTGATTTTGAAAATGAAGATGAAATCGTGGAAAGGCTCACCACCGTTTTTGGCCTTCACAGTTTGAGCTTGGCGGAAGAGGTTGAGGCCAGTCCGGAAAGCATTTGCAACTATTTTAAAACCATCAATTTGAACGCGAAAACTTTTAAGGTTGAAGTAAATCGTGCTGACAAGCGCTTTCCTGTAAAGTCGATGGATTTTGCGGCTACGCTGGGTGGGATTTTGCTCGACAATAATCCTGAGTTGGAAGTGGATTTATATTCTCCTCAACAAAAGATCATGGTGGACATTCGTGCCAATGGCAAAGCCTATGTTTATGGCAAAACGATTGCTTGCCAGGGAGGGCTGCCTCTTGGCACCTCTGGCAAGGCGCTGCTTTTGCTTTCAGGCGGAATCGACAGTCCTGTGGCCGGCTACCTTATGGCAAAGCGCGGATTAAAGCTTGAGGCATTGCATTTTCACAGCTATCCTTACACCAGCCCTGAGGCCAAACAGAAAGTTGTGGATCTTGCGAAAAAATTGGCGATATATAATGATGAGGTAAAACTTCATTGCATTTCGTTCACCAGGGTGCAGGAGGCGATTCATCAGCATTGTGCACCTGAATTTATGATCACTATTATGAGACGCATCATGATGAGAATTGCTGAGCAGATTTGCAAACGTGAGGGGCTGGGGGCGATCGTGACGGGCGAAAGCCTGGGCCAAGTTGCGAGTCAGACCATGCAAAGCATGACCGTGACTGAGAATGTGATCAAAACAACTCCTGTGTTTAGACCATGCATTGCAATGGATAAGGAGGAGATCGTGGCTGTTGCCAAAAAGATTGACACCTTTGAAATTTCAATTTTGCCATATGAAGATTGTTGCACTGTGTTCTTGCCAAAAAATCCGGTCATCAAACCAAAAATTTCTCAGGCCGAAAAAGAGGAGAAAAGTTTGGACCTTGACGCTTTAATAGGCGAGGCACTTGCAAGTGAAGAGGTGATTTGCGTGACGGCTGCGCGCGAGTAAAATTTTTGCAAACAAAAATTTTTGAAACCTGCCAAAAATGTTGGCAGGTTTTTTTGCGCGAACTTTCGGCCGCGCAAAACTCGCGCGCCTTTTGCAGGAAAAACGGGTTATGCATAATCACTAATAATTATAAAAACGAAATTTATAAATTTTCAAAAAACAAAATTGTTATAAAAATTTAGTGAATAAATATACAAAAATCACTTGCATAAATATAAATTGTGATGTATAATAATGAAAACTGGGCTTATAAATATGAATTTATAAATATTCATAACGCCTAAATCCCTTATAAATAAAGGCGAATAGCGATTTGGAGGATTCGAGATGGCACGAAGCGCAAGACAGTCAAAAATCTTGGAACTGATTTCAATCAAGGAGATTGAAACGCAGGACGAACTGGCAAGAGAACTGAAAAACGCCAATTTTGACATCACACAGGCAACCATTTCAAGAGATATAAAAGAGCTTGGCTTGACCAAGATTTTGACCAGCTCTGGCAGATATAAGTATGCCATCGTGGGTTCTGACGAGCAGCAAATTTCAAACAAATTCATCACCATCTTTCGCGAGGCGGTGATTTCTGTGAAATCTGTTTTAAACATCGTTGTGATCAAAACTTTGAAAGGTCTTGGAAGCAGCGTGTGCAGTTTTGTTGACAAGTTGAATTTGAACGAGCTGGTTGGAGCTGTAAATGGCGATGACACAGTGATGCTCATCTTTCCTTCGGCTGGCTATGCTTCTGAATCTGTGACGACACTGAGTGATATGTTGGGATAAGGGTGAAAGATGCTTAGGAGTTTGAGTTTACATAACCTGGCACTTTTTAAAAAACAGGAAATAGAATTTAATGAAAACTTGAATGTGATTTTAGGCGAAACAGGCGCGGGCAAGAGTTTGATTTTTGACGCGCTGAATTTTGTGTTGTCTTTTAAAACCGACAAAACGCTTTTGCGCTCTGGCGAAGAAAGCATGCGAGTTGACGCGGTTTTCCAGCCGGTCAGTGAAACTGTCAAACAGCTTTTAAAAGAGGCTGAGATTGATGATGAGGGAGAGCTTATAGTTTCGCGCACCTTGCATAGTGATGGCAGGACAAGTTCTCGCGTCAATGGTATGGCGGTTTCTCAAAGCTTTGTAAAAGCACTTGCCTCAGAACTTGTTGACACCTTTTTGCAGCACGAGAATTTGCAAATTTTAAAATCAAAAAATCACATAAGTTTTCTTGACAAGTTCTGTGATTTTGGCACGCTTAAATCTGAGCTTTCAAAATTGATTGATCAGCAAAAACAGGCGCAGGCAAAATTGAATTCTATTGGCGGCAGCGAACAAATGCGCTTGCAACGCAAAGACATTTTAGAATATCAGATTCGTGAACTCACCGAGGCGAATTTGCAACCAGATGAAGATGTAAGGTTAGATGAAAAGATCAAACTCTTGGAAAGCTCTGAAAGGATTGTCGAAAATCTTGGCCAAGTTTTGCAACTGCTTGAAGCAGGCGCGAATGGAATTGTGTCGCAAATCAACATGTCTGCCAAATTAGTTGGAAAGCTTGGAGACATTGAAAATTTGCCTGAATTGAGAGAGCGGCTGGAAAGCGCTCAAATTGAGCTTGACGATGTGGCAAGCGAACTTCGCGAGGTGCTCTCAAAAGCGGACAGCGATCCAAGAGAGCTTGAAAGATTGGATGCACGCAGAGACAAACTCAAAGCTTTGAAAAGAAAATATGGCGGCTCGATTGCTTCGTGTTTGGAGACACTTGAAAGTTTGAAACAACAGCTTGATGAGCTGTGCAGTAGTGCTGAGCTTTCTGAAAAACTTTCAAAGCAGATAGAAGAGCTTAAAAACCAGGAAGAAAAGCTTTGCGAAAGCATTTCCGACATAAGAAAAAGCGCGGCGATTGTGGTTAAAAAGCGTTTGCTTGAAGAGCTTGCTGATCTTGGAATGAAATCCACACAATTTGAAGTGACTTTTGAGAGAAAGGAAATTTCAGCCGATGGTTTTGACGATGTGGTGTTCACCTTTTCAGCAAACAAGGGACAGGAGCTTAAAGATCTTGCAAAAACCGCATCTGGCGGTGAGAGCAGCCGCATCATGCTTGCGATGAAAAATATGTTTGCAAAAGAGGGCGATTACAAAACGCTGCTGTTTGACGAGATTGACTCAGGAATCAGTGGTGAAATTGGAAATATGATGGCTCAGAAATTGGCAAGCATTGCAAGGAGAGATCAAGTGATAACCATCACACATCTGCCACAGGTTGCAAGCGCCGGAGACAACTTTTTGAAGGTTGAGAAATTTGTCGAAAACAATTCGACGATAAGCCGAGTTCAAAGCATCACGGGAAAAGATGTGATCAAAGAGATCGCCCACATAATTGGCGGTGACAATGTGACTGACATAATGCTTGAAAATGCACAGCAGCTTTATCAGCGTGGGCGAAAATTTGGCAGGTCGTGACGCATAAAATCCCTCAAACGAAAGAAACTACCTTTTGGTAGTTTTTTTTATTGGAGGTTAGATGAAAAAGCGGGCGATATGGATTTTTTTGCTGTGCACCACGATTGCAGTGTTGTTTATTTGCAATATCCGCTTTTCAGAAATCTATTCTCTGCCAGACGGCTTTTTGGCCACCCGTGAGGAGGTGGAAAACGCGAGCAGCCGTTTTGGAAGTTTTGTGACTGCCGATTTGGAAGGGGTTTCTCAGTCGGTTTCCACGGACAAGCCTGGTGAGGGCACTATTATTTTCAAGCTTTTTGGTTTTATTCCAATCAGAAAGGTGAATGTGGTTTGTGCAGGCGAGGAGGACGTCTATCTTGGTGGGGTGCCGATAGGCATTGCCATCAGCACCCAAGGGGCAATCGTTATCAACGAAAAAATGGTTGACACCGAATCAGGCTTTGTTGACACAGAAAAAAGCGTCAATTTTAAAGAGGGGGATTTGATCACAGAAGTGAATGGAGAGAAGGTTGCCTCTCTTGACAAGCTTTGTGAAGTTGTTGAAGAAAGTGACAGCGAAAATTTTGAAATCACTTATTTGCGAAAAAACAAACCATGCAAAGCCACCATAAAAGGAGTGATAGATCAAAACACCGGAAAATATAAACTTGGACTCTGGGTGAAAGACGATGTGTCTGGCGTGGGAACTCTTACATATGTCAACAAGCAAACTTCCAAATTTGGGGCGTTAGGCCACGCAATAACCGACAATGAAAACAATGTGTCAGTGGCGGAAGGCAAGGTTTATGCCTGCAAGGTGTTGGGGATTGAAAAAGGTGAGAGAAACGATCCAGGAGAGCTTAGGTGCATGTTTCTTCAAAATGACAAAGTGAAGGGAAGCCTAGAAAAAAACACTCCTTTTGGAGTGTTTGGGCAAATGGAAGATTTGGAGGGCCTTGTTGATGAAAATCTTTCCTTAAAGATTGGAGGAAGGCTTTCCGTCAATCCAGGTAAAGCGTTTATAGTGTCAAGTGTGAGCGGCATTCGCGAAGAATATGAGATTGAAATAATAAAGGCCTCTTATCAATCCAAAGCCGATGACAAAAGCATCGTGTTTAGGGTGAAAGACAAACGTTTGTTGGATCTCACCGGTGGAATTATACAAGGCATGAGTGGCTCGCCAATCATTCAAAACGGCAAACTTGTTGGGGCTGTCACACACGTTTTTACCTCAGACCCAACCAAAGGCTATGGCATTTACAGCGATTGGATGGTGTTGAACGAAAATTAAAATTCCAGAGTTGCAAAAATAAAGTTGGAAACTTTGCCATTTGGCTCTGATGCTGTTGCAATCAATTCGCCGTTTGACATTTGGAAGATGCTTCCAGGCGTTATTGAAGTGTCTGCACTTATCAAAACGAGTTTGTCGCCAAAACGATCTGTCTCTGCCACAGGATATTGATATTTAAGCAAGCCTTCCAAATCGCCAATCCATGCGCACCAACCAAGAGAAATGTGGTTGGAGGTGCTGAGAGCGTTCGGTTTTACAGAAGTGATTTGTTTAAAGGTTATGACAACGTCGTCGCTGTCAGGGAGGTTTATTGCGCTGAAATTTTCGCCGGAAAGGTCATTTGGCAGGCTTTTTGGTAGAGTCCAAGTTGAGCCTTCGTCATAGGAAAAACAGATCATCGAAGTTGCTGCCTCAGTGCGTTTTGCATTTGACAGAATCATGATGAGTGTGTCATCAGCACGGAGGATCATTGGATTATAAAGCAGGTTTTGGTTTGAGTCGCCGCTGAGTATTTCCTGTGGCGTTGAAAAGGATGGGGAAAGCAAAGAGTTAAATGTAAGCACGGTTGAAAAGTTTTGATAATCATTTGTTGTGAAGGTGCAAAGCCATTGGTCTGTGAATTCTGCGCCATTTTTTAGTTGTGTCACGCTGCTCATGGCGTAAGCGCAATCGACAGAATTAAAGATGGTTGAAAAATTGCTCCAAGTTTGTCCATCATCAAAAGACAGTGAAAAAGAAATGCCGTTTGCTGGAAGCCTATCTTGTGCTGGATTTGCAGCGAACAAGATCAGGGCTTGATCTCCATTAGTAAAGTTTAAGGTGAAAAGGGAGGCGTCTGCTCGCATGGTGACATTTGAAAAAGGGGTTTGCAGTGTTTGCCAGTTTTCACCATCTGTGCAGGCAAGCAAGGTGACAGGGCCGTTGTTTTGAGTTGAAGCTATGATGATTTTGCCGGAGTTTGTTTGAACGGCCGAAGGTGCACCGAAAGCCAAGTTTTGAGAGATGCGAGACAGATTTTCTTCTTCAAGTTGCTCAACTCGAAGGCTTATAAATTGCATGGCCGTTTTGCGAGTTGCAAAATAAATGCTGACAAGTGTGATAGCACTTATCAGCAAAGCCGAAACAAGCATAAGAGAAAGAGAGTAAAGAAGCTTTCTTTTTTTGCTGTTGTCAGACATGGTCATGTAATTATTATATCAAAAACTTAAAAATTATCAAAGCGTTACATCTATGTAAGTTTGATTTTGTTTGCGACATCTTTTCGCATATCTTCGCTGATGGCAGCGTAGTGTTTTTTCGTGGTGTTCACATCTTTATGGCCAAGCACGTCAGCAACGATATAGATGTCTTTGGTTTCACGATAAAGGTTGGTGCCAAAAGTGCTGCGCAGTTTGTGAGGGGAGATTTTTTTAAGCGGTGTGGCCTCTTTTGCAAATTTTTTGACAAGATCTTCCACGGCTCTCACAGAAATTCTCTTTTTTTGCAGAGAAACAAACATGGCTTTTTCTTCATCTGCAAGCCCCAGTGTTGCACGCTTTTTAAGCCAAACTTTCAAGGCATCAGCCACTTCCTCTGAAAAGTAAAGCACCGTTTGATTTCCGCCTTTTCTCGTCACTTTAAATGCATTTTGAGAAAAGTCAAAGTCGTCTAAATTCAATCCCACACATTCCGAAATACGTATTCCTGTTCCAAGAAAAAGTGTGACCAAGGCGTTGTCTCTTTCCACGGTGTTTTGATTGTAGGCTTTCTGGCGTTTTGAAAAGGTGTTGTTCGATGAAACAGCATCAAGCATTCTTGTCACTTCGTCGGGTTCAAGACGAATGATTTCTTTGTTATGAAGCTTTGGCATAGGCACCTTGCTTGCGACATTAGATGAGATAAGATCGTGAGCAAACAAGTATTTAAACAGGCTTCGCACAGCCGCAAGCTTTCTGGCTTTTCCACGCTCGCCATTTTTGTTGACTTTGCCGTCGTTTTCGTAATAAGAAAGATAGGAAAGATATTGCTCGATCTGTGTTGAGCGAATTTTATCTATGTCGTCAAGTGTGATTTCGGCTTTATTTTTGTGCAAAATTTCCTGCAAAAAGTCAAAAAATATGTTGAGGTCCATTGCGTAATTGCGTCTGGTCAATGATGAAGAGTTGTTTTCGATGCCTATGAAAAAGTCATAAACAAATTCTGGCAAATCAGAAACAATCTTGCCAATCTTTTTTTGATTAGATAAATCGCGCTTTTCAAAGTAACTTAAATTCTTCATATTTAAATTATACAACATTAAAAAATAATTGCAAAGAAAATTTAGCTACAAAATGTTGTGTGTATTATGACATAATAGACACAATTTAATTAAAGTATTGTGTCCAAAAACGCGTATTTATTTGACATGATAAGGTAAATTGATATAAACTAATTATATTTAAGGAGCAAAACATGATTGACATTAATATTTTGAGAAACGATCCAGAGCGAGTTAAGGCAAACATAAAGCGCAAATTTCAAGATCAAAAATTGCCTTTGGTTGATGAAGTTTTAAAACTTGACAAAAACTTGCGTGCATTAAAAAAAGAAGGCGACGAACTGAGAAGCCAGAAAAATCAAATTTCTTCGCAAATAGGAAGATTGATGGCGCAAAATCAGCGTGACGAAGCTGAAAAAAGTAAGGCAAAAGTTGGACAAATCAACAAGCGAATCGTTGAAATCGAGGCAGAAGAAGAAATTGTCGCTGCAAAAGTCAAAAAGATTATGATGACGATTCCAAATTTTGTCGCTGATGATGTTCCTGTTGGAAAAGATGATGGCGAAAACGTTCAACTTGAAACTTTTTTGGAGGCCAAAGAAAAGCCTTTTGAGGTTCCATATCACACAGAAATTCTCGAAAAACTTGGAGGTCTCGATCTTGACAGTGCTCGCAGAACCAGCGGACAAGGTTTTTATTATCTGACTGGTGATGTTGCAAGATTGCATTCAGCAATATTGACTTATGCACGCGATTTTATGATTGATCGCGGTTACACATATGTTATTCCGCCATTTATGATTAGAAGCGACGTTGTAAGCGGCGTTATGTCTTTTGACGAAATGGACAATATGATGTATAAAATCGAAGGCGAGGATTTATATCTCATCGGAACAAGCGAACATTCCATGATCGGTCGCTACATGAACACGATTCTCGATGAAAAAACTTTGCCACTGAAACTGACAAGTTATTCTCCATGTTTTAGAAAGGAAAAAGGCGCTCATGGCATTGAGGAACGTGGAATCTATCGCATTCATCAATTTGAAAAACAAGAGATGATCATCATTTGCAAGCCGGAAGACAGCGAAAAGTTTTACAACGAGCTTTGGCACAACACAGTTGACTTTTTTGTTTCGATGGAAATTCCTGTCAGAACTTTGGCGTGCTGCACAGGCGATTTGGCAGATCTTAAATATAAAAGCCTTGATGTGGAAGCTTGGAGCCCGAGACAGAAAAAGTATTTTGAAGTTGGCTCTTGCTCAAATTTGACCGACGCTCAGGCACGACGCTTGGGAATTCGTTATAAAACCGAAAAAGGCAATGTTTTTGCTCACACTTTAAACAACACGGTCGTGGCGCCACCTAGAATGCTTATTGCGTTTATGGAAAACCATTTAAATGAAGATGGATCCGTGTATATTCCGCCAGTTTTAAGGCCATATATGGGTGGAAAAGAAAAAATTGAAGTGAAAAAATAGGAGAAAACATGAGGGGAATTTCACGCAAACTGATTGAATCAATCGCAGACGAAAATGTAAGCGAGTTTGCAGAGGCCACAGAAGAAAAAATTGCTGCGCTTTGCAGCCTTGCTGTGACCGAACTTTCTTATTCGGTGCCATTTGTTTCTGTTGAAAAAACAATTTTGCAACCTGTGAATGAATCGTTCAATGGTTCGACTTCTGCTGAGAGCGAATACATCTATTTTCTTGGCATTGAAAGCCCTCAAATCGAAATAAATTGTTTGCAATACAACGATTGGTGGAAACGATTTAAAGATCGTTTTGTTTACGCTTGGAATGCCTCAAAAAAGAAAAAAAGAAGAAAAAAGAAAAAGAAAGAAGAAGATTCCGCGCCAATTCAATTTGATGCAGAAAAATACAACCTTGACAAACTTGTTTCAGATTTGCAAGTTGCAATGTCTCACAATCTGTCAGAAACCAGCATCGTTTATAATGAAGGCCGATTTTTAAGAGTTATTGGAATCGATGATTTTGGCCCAAAAACCAAAATATTCATTTATCCTGTGCTTTACGAAGATGGCGATTTTAAATTTTTTATCAGTCGCAAAAAAGGATTTTATAAAATCAACTTTACAAATCGTGAAAAACTTGTCAGCGACAAGTTTGAGCGCGTTGGAACAAATTTTGTGAAAATGTTAAAAATTATGAACGCCTTGTTTAGAAATTCTTCACGTTCTTATATTTTGCCAAATCAAATATATATTGAAAGCCTTTTATACAACACGCCAGACGAGTTGTTTGCAGGTGATGATATATATTCGATTTTTATCAAGATCATAAACTATTTAAATTTCTCAAACGTTTCACAATTTAAAAGCATTTTAAATCCAGATATAACGCTTGAAAAAGAAAAAGCAGTTCGATCAAACATTGTGATTTTGTCAAAACTTTTAAGCGGCTTAAATGAAATAAAATCTTCATAATAGCAGATTTATGCAAAAAATCGTATTTTTACAAGTTATAAAAAAATAACATAATATTTGCAAAAATGCCGGTATTATGTGCCTATCTCTGCGTAAAAGCTGTCTTTTACGCAGAGATACAAGTGTGAAAATGCGCAAAAAATGTGGGTATTATGTCTTCATAATACCCCCTATTTTTGTTGACACACTCCCCCAAAACATTATATAATCGTTGTAGAGGGTGAAAAATATGGAAGTTTTAGCAAAAGGACAACTCTCCTATATGATTCTCTCCTGCCTTAGCGAGAGAGATATGTATGGGCTTGAACTTATTGATGAAATTAAAAAAAGATATGGAAGGGAAATCAAGCTTCCAAGTTTGTATTCCAATTTAAATCGAATGAAGGAGTTGAAATACATATCCTCTTATCTCAAAGAAAGCACAAAAGGACCAAAGTGTTCTTATTCAAGCATCACTGAGGCAGGAAGAAATGCTCTTGAAAATTTGAAGGCTGAATTTGATGGGTTCAAATTTGCTCAGCCAGAGCCTCCAAAGCCAGAGATAAAGCAAGAGTCACCTAAAACGCCGAGAAATGATTTTGAAGAATATTTGAAAGCCAACACCTCACCTTCTTATGATGAGCCAGAGATCGAAAAATCTGATGACTATGATGACTACTTTGCTCTGTCAGACGATGATGAGACTGAAAGTGCAGAGAATGAAATGCTAGAAAATGAAGATCTTGAAGATCAAGTTTTGCAAGAACAAGTTGTCAGCGAAGAGATTGAAGAGACTCAGCCGGTTGAGCTTCAAGAGGAAATAGAGGAAGAAAAAGAGGTTGAGCAGCCAATCGTTCAGCAGACTGAACCTGAGCCTGTCAAGGAAGAACCTGCGAAAGAAAACGTGACAAGAATCGATGACGAAGAATACAATCAAAGGCTCTATAATGCTGCGCGTGATTTTTCGAGAAACAGAAGCAAACGCAGTTACACAGAAAATCAAATAGAGCTTTCAATCTCTCCTGCTGTGGCAAAATCCCCAGTTCAACAGGAGCAGGATCTTTCAGAGCTTAAAACTGCCCTACTTCAATCCAAAGAGGGACACTATCAAGAGATTAAGCATGAATTCAAAACTTACAATGCTTTGCAGACTGCATTGAATCAGGAAAACACAACCGAAAAAGTGCAGCCAGTTCAAGAAAGCATAAAAGATGACGGCGTGTTCATCACAGAAAGATTGCCAGAGAGCGCAATTCCAAAACCTAAAAAGATTGAGCCTCCAAGGCTGAACATAACCTTGCCTACCCCAGGTTATGACAAAAAATTGCCAGCACCTAAACGCAATGTTGCGGTTGACCCAACTTGCAGTGACGTGCGCGCAAAGATTGAAAGTTTGTATGCCAAGGCCGAAGTGAAAAAAGAACCTGTGGCGCCGGTTGAGGATTTTGAGGATTATGACGAGCTTGCAAATTATTATGATTCTCAGGGCGTGAACTTCAAAGTGTATGAAAGGCCACAAGCAAGGCCGAAACACAACACAAACCTTTTGAATCTTTATGTCAGCTTGGCGATTTTTGCAATGGTTGGCGTGGGCTGCGCTTTGTTTTACATGATTTTTAGTCTTTCAGGACTCACGAGAGATGCGACAAACTTTGTTTACTATCTCTTCCCTATAATAGCGCTTGTTTACGTAGTTTACAATTACTACACATATAAAACCACAGTCAGCAAAGTGCCAAAGCAGATGTGGCATCCTGCGATCGTTTGGAGCGTGTTTGCTTTGCTTGTTGCACTCATCTTTTTGATCAACTATGCTTGCGGCGCAGCGTTTAACGAAGCCAGCACCTACTTCTCCACTATTTTGGTGCCTATATTCGCTTCTGCATGTGCTACTGTTGGAATCTACTACGCCCAAATTTATGCTTATAAAAAATTTTGGAAATAATGTGAATAATATTTAAATTTCTTCACATATTAGGTTTAGGTTAAGTTTTACGCTTGACCGTTACAGGAAAAACGCGATTAAGTTCATTAGATTTAAGCCGCGTTTTTTCTTTTTTTCTTGACAATATACATGATCAGCTCTATCAATATGAACAGGCCAAGAAGAGCCAAGGAAAAGAAAAGGATATAGAGCGAAGAGCCCTCAAAAAACAAACATATCAAAAGTATGATCGCGCAGGCTATCAAACTGCCGATCGCTATTGCGATAAAGCTTTGCCAAATTTTCAACGAAGTGCAGCCGGCAATCAAACTGCCCGACCAGACGCCTGTTAATGGCAGCGGTATGGCGACAAATCCGCCTAGCAATAACAGCTTTTTGAAAGTTGAATTTGTTAGAGAAAGCTTGGAGAGTTTTTTGCCATAACGCTCATGCACAAAACCTGTGAAAAATCGATTCTTGATCTTTCGTGTCAAAAGCATGACTGGCAGAGCTGGCACCAAGCTGCCTATGAATGCACAAAGAAATGCAGCCCAAGCCGGCAAAACATTTTCAGCCAAAATCTGCGCAGACAGTGCAAATGGAATCGCGATTCTACCCTCTAATCCAGGAATGATAGCGATCAAAATGACGGCTAAAAAGGCGTATTCTCCAAAAAATGAACCAATGGCTTCTAAAATAAAATCACCTCCACTTTTATATTATTCAACTTGAGGTGACGGTTAGAATGTTTTTGTCGTTTTTTGTAAACTGGCGCGCTCGCTTTTCGCGAGCAAAAAAAGCCCTCATAAATGAGGGCTTTTTTGAAAAGTTTTGCTTTGCAAAATTTTTGGGCTTCCGCCAGTTATTTTGCTGTTTCAGAGAATCTGGATTCCCTGATGACATTAACTTTGATTTGACCTGGATATTGCATTTCGTCTTCAATTCGTTTTGCAATATCTTTTGCCAAAAACATGGCATCGTTGTCAGAGATCTCGTCTGGTTTGACAATGATTCGCACTTCCCTTCCTGCCTGAACGGCATATGCTTTGTCAACACCTTTGAAGCTGTTTGAAATTTCTTCAAGCTGCTGCAAGCGTTTGATGTAGTTTTCAAAGCTTTCTCTTCTGGCCCCAGGTCTGCTGCTGGAAATGGCGTCTGCGATTTGAACGATCACAGCTTCAACGGATTTAAATTCAACATTGAAATGATGTGCTTCGATGCAGTGAACAACGGCAGGGCTTTCTTTGTATTTTGTTGCAAGGTCAACACCGATTTGAACGTGCGTGCCTTCGATTTCGTGATCAAGCGCTTTTCCTATGTCGTGCAAAAGTCCACCACGTTTTGCGATTTTTGCGTCTGCTCCAAGTTCTGTTGCAATCTGTCCAGCAAGTATGGCTGTTTCGATGCTGTGTTTCAAGCAGTTTTGGCCATAGCTGGTTCGGAATTTAAGTCTGCCAAGAATTTTAACAAGTTCAGGATGAAGATTGTAAATTCCAACCTCTTCGCAGGCTTTTTCGCCAGCCTCTTTTATGGTCTTGTCCACTTCTTTTGTCATGCGTTCAACAATCTCTTCAATGCGGGTTGGGTGAATTCTTCCATCGACAATAAGTTTTTCAAGACTGAGTCTTGCGATCTCTCTGCGAATTGGATCAAATGAAGAAACGGTGATGCTTTCAGGCGTGTCGTCGACGATGAGTTCAACGCCGGTTGCGCTTTCGATTGCTCGAATATTTCTGCCCTCTCTTCCAATAATCCTGCCCTTCATTTCATCGGTTGGCAATGCAACAACTGAAACTGTCATTTCTGTTGAAAGGTCGGTTGCACATTTTTGAATGGCACTTGCAACGATGTCTCGTGCCTTTTTGTCTCCTTCTTCTCTGGCTTCCTCTTCAATTTGTTTTATGATGGAGCCAGCTTCCTTTTTTGCTTCTTCTGTCATGTTTGCAACAAGCAAATCTTTTGCTTCTTGCTTTTTCATTCCGCTGATTTTTTCCAGCGTTGCCAGCATATCCTCTTTAATTTTGGATTGCTCTGCAATTTCATTTGAAAGCTTTTCACGATCATCTGCAAGGCGTTGTTTTTCATTTTCGATCTGTTCGCTTTTGCGATCGAGTGAAAGCTCCTTTGTCTCAATAAATTTTTCTCTTTCAGTGAGTCTTTCATCAGACTTTTGAATTTCAGCTCGCCTTTCTTTGAGTTCGTTTTCCACTTCTTCACGATACTTGTGGCTTGCCTCTTTTGCCTCTAATGAGGCCTCTTTTTTGATGGTCTTTGCCTCTGCGTATGCCTCTTCGATAATACGAACAGCGTTCGATTTCGATTTACCGAGTTTTTTTGTTGCAATTAATTTATACAAACCTATGCCGCCGCCGATTCCAACGGCAAAGCATACAAGTGCAATTACAACGGCAATCGCAGGAGCAACAGCGCCAAATAATGCTATGCTCATACTTTTACCCCTTTTAATTTTGATAGGAGCCGAAAAAACTCCCTACCTTAAAATTATACCCTATATTTATTGGCAAGTCAAACGATTTTTACTCAACTGATAAAATATACTATAAATATATTATATTAATACTTAAAGTTAGATAAAAACTCATCTTTAAATTCTGGGAAACGATCTTCCAAAATTGCCTGTCTGGATTGCTCTGCAAGACGTGTCAAGAAGCGCAAGTTGTGAATGGACAGCAAAGTTGCCCCAAGCATTTCCCCGGCGATGATTAAATGGCGAATGTAAGCACGGGTGTAGTGTTTGCAAGCATAGCAATCACACCCCTCTTCAAGTGGAGAAAAGTCCTCTTTGTATTTGGCATTTTTGATGACAAGGCGTCCGGTTTTCACAAAAGCTGTGCCATTTCGAGCGATGCGAGTTGGAAGCACACAATCCATCATGTCAACTCCCCTTGCAAAACCCTCAACAAGGCAATCCGGAGATCCAACACCCATAAGATAACGTGGCTGATCTTTTGGAAGAAGTGGTTGCATATCGGAAAGAATGTCATACATAACACTCTTCTCTTCTCCCACGCTTAAACCGCCAATGGCGATGCCACATTTTGCATATGGGAGGCAATCTTGTATGCATGCGCGGCGTAAATCTTTAAAAACCGCACCTTGTATGATTGGAAAAAGCATTTGTTTTTCATTTTTTTGAGCTGCATAGCATCGTTCGAGCCACAACTTGGTTTTGCGGCGAGCCTCAACTGCCTCAGCATAACTTGCCCCAGCATCACTGCAAACATCAAGCTGCATGACAATGTCGGAGCCTAGCGCGTTTTGAATTTCAATGCACTTTTCAGGAGAAATAAACCTTCTCTCTCCATTGATGTGTGAAGAAAACTCAACGCCATCGTCGGTGAGTTTTCGAAGCTTGGCCAAGCTGAAAACCTGAAATCCACCGCTGTCAGTCAGGATCGGCCTGTCCCAATTCATAAACTTGTGCAAGCCGCCTGCTTTTGCAATGATGTCTTGACCTGGTCTGAGAAAAAGATGATAGGTGTTTGACAAAATTATTTGTGCTTTCAAATCTTTGAGCATTTCAACGGTCAATCCCTTAACAGTGGCCTGCGTGCCCACCGGCATAAAAACAGGCGTTAAAATGTCGCCATGCGGAGTGTGAAAAACGCCAGCTCTTGCACCTGTTTTTGGGCATTCTTTTTCTATTTCAAACGAAAAGTATTTTTGCATAATTCTCCTTATATTGTGTTTGTTATGACATAATAATCAAAATATGTTGTGGTTTATATAAACAGGCATGCATCGCCAAAGCTGAAAAATCTGTAACGATTTTCCACGGCAGTTTTGTAAATTTTCATGGTTTCATCTCTTCCTAAGAAAGCTGAAACAAGCATGATGAGTGTGCTTTCTGGCAAATGGAAGTTTGTTATCAAGCCGTCTATGGCTTTGAATTTGTAAGAAGGATAGATGAAAATGCTGGTCTCTTGTTTTGCTGGATGAAAAACTCCGTTTTCATCACATGCAGATTCCAAAACTCTGACGCTTGTTGTGCCAACCGCTATGATTCTTCTCCCTTCTCTTTTGGCAGCATTAAGCTTGTCGGCGTTTTCTTTGCTCATTTCGTAAAATTCAGAATGCATTTCATGTTTTAAAATGTTATCCTCTTTGACTGGACGAAAGGTTCCCAAACCCACATGCAACAAAACTTCTATGATCTCCACACCCATATCTTTAAGTTTTGCTAAAAGCTCTGGCGTGAAATGCAGGCCGGCAGTTGGCGCGGCAGAAGAGCCCTCCACCTTTGCGTAAACGGTTTGATAGCGGTTTTGGTCTTTGAGTTTTTGTTTGATGTAAGGCGGCAGTGGCATCGTGCCAACTTCTGAAAGTCGGTGTTCAAAAACGCCGTCAAAATCAAAGCACATCTTGCAAAGACCGTCTGGCAATTTTTCAACCAAGGTGCAAGAAAGGTTTTCACTGAAAACAACTTTGTCTCCGATTTTAAGACGTTTTAAAGGCTTTGCAAGACATTCCCAATTTTTTAAATCCTGCCTTTTATGAAGCAAAACTTCGATTTTTGCGCCGCTTTCTTTGTAGCCATATAGCCTGGCTGGAAGAACTTTGGTGTTGTTTATAACTAGCACATCGCCCGCTTTAAGATAGCTTGCAATGTCATAAAAATGCTTGTGTTCAATCGTTTTGCTGTCTTTGTGATAAACAAGCATTCTTGAAGCATCGCGCGGCTCGATTGGCGTTTGCGCGATCAACTCCTCTGGCAAGTCGTAATAATAAGATGCTTTATTTAGAAGATCCATCGTCTGATTCTAATCCTAAAAGTTTTCTTGTTGAAGAAGAAAGGTTTTCTTCTTTTTTATAGTAGCTTTGAAACTTTTTATAAAAGTCGGTTTTCATAAGTTGAAAAAGCGAGAGGTCAAAGCATTTGTCCATGATGTTGACAACTTCTTTCAACTCTCCAACCTTTTTAAATCCCACCTTTTCCGCTATTTTAATCGAAGGAATATTTTTTGAAAGTATGGAAGCGATTATGCAATTTTTACCACTGCTGGTGAAGTGGTAATCACACATCAGCCGCAAAGCCTCTGTGCCGTAACCCTTCCCGCGGTCCTCTTCATCTCCGATAAAGCCTCCAACAGCCGTTGCATCGCTTACATTGCTTTTGAAGGTTGAAAACCTTCCAATCAGTTTGTCATCAGATTTCCTCACGATGGCAAAACATACTTGGCAATTTTTCAGAATGCGCTCTATTTGTTCTTGGGTGACCTGTTCAGTTGCATAGCCTGAAATCGAATAGAAGCATCGTGCTTTGATGTCATGATCGTTGAACCATTTTGTAAGCAAAGCTGCATCTTGTGGCTCAAAAGTTGCAAGATAAAGATAGTCTCCTTCCAAAATTTTGTGACGCATAATTACTCTCCTTTTTTTGATTTACCCTCACTTTTGCCTGGGAAAGTTTCGCCAAGATGTTTGTAAGCAAGTTCGGTTGCAATGCGGCCGCGAGGTGTTCTCGCAATAAATCCAAGTTGCAGAAGATATGGTTCATAAACATCTTCAATCGTGCTGGAATCCTCGCTGATTGTGGCGGCAAGCGTGTCAAGCCCAACAGGACCTCCGCCAAATTTGTTTATAATCGAGTGCAAGATCTTTCTGTCGATGAAATCAAGGCCGAGTTCATCGATTTCCATAATGTCAAGAGTTGAATCGGCGATGGCCTTGGTGATTTTCCCCTCGCCCTTTACTTCTGCATAATCACGAACGCGTTTCAAAAGTCTGTTTGCAATTCTTGGTGTGCCGCGTGAGCGTTTTGCAATTTCCTCACTTGCGGCATCATCGATTTGTATGTTTAAAATTTTGGCCGAGCGGTTTATTATGATTTGCAGCTCGTCAGGAGTGTAAAGCTCCAAACGGCAAATCACGCCAAATCTGTCACGCAGAGGGTTTGTCAGCATTCCTGCCCTGGTGGTTGCACCAATCAATGTGAATGGTTGAATTTTTAGGCGCATATTTTTTGCAGATGGCCCTTTTCCAACGATAAAATCAAGTGCAAAATCTTCCATGGCTGGATATAAGATCTCTTCAACGGTTTTGTGCAGACGGTGGATTTCGTCGATGAACAAAACGTCGTTTTCATTTAAATTGGTTAAAATTGCAGCCAGATCTGCGGCATGCTCAATGGCTGGACCTGAGGTTATTTTAAGTTGAGAGCCAAGTTCGTTTGCAATGATGTGTGAAAGTGTGGTTTTCCCAAGTCCAGGAGGGCCATATAAAAGCACGTGATCCAGATTCTCTTTTCGAGATTTTGCGGCCTTGATGTAAACCATCAAGCTTTCTTTAACTTTGGTTTGCCCCACATATTCATCAAACGAGGTTGGACGCAGGCTGTTTTCTATTTCAGCATCAGTGAGATTTTTGGTGCTGGTGATGAATCTGTCTTCCATTAGCTTCTATACCCCCTTAATGATTTTGAAATGATTTCTTCTGCGCTGACATTTGGACCAGCATGACTTTTGGCAAGCAGATAGGCCTCATTTTTGTTTATGCCAAGCGAGATGAGCGTTTCTGTGGCCAAAGTGAGAGCATCTTCATCATATTCAAAGGTTTGTGTTTCACTCATCTCACCAACTGGTGAAAGCTTGTCTTTAAGCTCTAAGCACAGCCTTTCAGCCGTTTTTTTGCCAAGCCCTTTGATCGATGAAAGAGCGCGCATATCCTGTTTGATGATTGCAATGACAAGCTCTGAAAGCGGCAGACCGGACAAAATTCCAACAGCCACTTTTGGACCTATTCCACTGACAGAAGTAAGTTTTAAAAACAACTCTTTTTCGTCTTTGGAAGAAAAGCCAAACAGCGCAACGCCATCTTCTCTGACAGACATATATGTGAAAAGTTTGATGGTTTCTCCTTCGGTTGGCAGAGAAAGATAGGTGTTTTTGGATATGCCAAGTTCATATCCAACTCCGTTCACATCAAGCAGCACACAGTCTTCGCATTTTTCTTCAATTATTCCCACAAGAAATCCAATCATATTCTTTCTCCTTAAACTCGATTGGTGTTCAGCCTTGGGCTGGTTTGTGCATGAGTGAGCGCCACAGCGAGAGCGTCGGCAGCATCGTCAGGCTTTGGGATTTCCTTTAAGCCCAAGATGCTTTTGACCATAAACTGAATCTGTTTTTTCTCCGCTCTACCCTGTCCGGTCAGCGCTTGCTTTATTTGCATTGGCGTGTATTCAAAAATGTTTTCACAGTATTTTTGAGCTGTCAACAAAATCACACCTCTGGCCTCTGCAACAGGGATCACTGTTTTTTGGTTTTTGAAATAAAAAAGCTCCTCGATCGCAACAGCGTCAGGTTTGTATGTAGAAAACAGGGTTTTTAATGCACTTTCAATGTTTTTAAGCCTCAATGCGATGGAGTCTTCCTTTGGAGTGGTTATCACGCCATAGTCGACAACCTTGTTGTTTTGAGAGGTGTCAATTATGCCAAAACCGATGATCGCATATCCAGGGTCTATTCCAAGAACTATCATGATTAAAGTATAATAATAAATACGATTAAAGTCAAACAAAAAAGCGGCTTTTGCCGCTTTATGCTCACTCTTCATCAGGAAGGTTTACGTTGTGATAAACTTCTTGCACATCGTCAAGATCGTTCAAAACATCAAGCATCTTTTGAAAGGAAGCAAGTTTTGCTTCGTCCAAGTTGACATACATGTCAGGCACAAGCTGTGATTCGGACATAACGATGTGATAACCACTGTTTTCAAGCGCCTGTTTAACAGTCCCAACCTCGTTTGGCTGAGTGATGATTTCAATTTCATCGTCTTCCTCAATCACATCAAGTGCACCGGCTTCCAGTGCGTCCATCATCAGAGCATCGCTGTCGAGCCCTTCTTCACGCGGCACGATGATTATGCCTTTGCGTTGGAAAAGATAACTTACGCAGCCAGAAGAGCCAAGGCTTCCGCCATGTTTGTCGAAAGCGTGACGAACATCGCCTGCGGTTCTGTTTTTGTTGTCCGTCAAGCATTCAACAATCACCGCTGAACCACCAGCTCCGTAACCTTCATAAACGATGGATTCATAGTTGACAGAGCCAAGTTCGCCGGAAGCTTTTTTGATGCTGCGTTCGATGTTGTCATTTGGCATATTGTTTTGTTTTGCTTTGGAAATGACATCTCTAAGCTTTGAATTGGAGGCCGGATCAGGACCACCAAGTTTTACCGCAACTGCAAGTTCACGGCCGATTTTGGTGAAAATTTTGCTGCGAGCAGCGTCCATTTTTCCCTTTGTGGCTTGAATGTTGTGCCACTTTGAATGTCCTGACATATAAATCCTCCTATTTTAATTTTTTTGTGAGTTCAAACATGATTATAGAGCCGCTTACCGCAGCATTCAAGCTTTCTATTCCGCTTTTCATTGGAATTGTGACGCTGGTCTTGCAAAGCGCTCTGATTTGATCGCTGACACCTTGTCCTTCATTGCCTATAACCACACCCACCGATTGCTTTGGTTTGAAATCAAAGATGTTTTGCCCTTTCATGTCCGTGCAGATCAGGCTGAGTTTGTTCTGTTTTGCAAATTCACAAAACTCTGTGCGGCTCATGCTGAAAACCGGCATGCTTAGCACTGCACCGGCCGAGCTGCGAACAAGTTTTGGATTTGTTGGTTTGACTCCATCAACAACAAACACACTTTCCATGCCACTGGCCTTGGCACTGCGAATCAAAGTTCCAACATTTCCTGGATCTTGCAAACCGTCCAAAACCAAAAAATGTGATTTTGGTGGTTTCACAACATCTTGTGTGTATTCCATCATAACACACACATGTTGTGGGGTTTTTACATCTGTTAAAGATTTTAAAACCGACTCGTCAACCAAAAAGGATTCGCAGTCAAAAAGCTGGCCTTTATAATTTTTTGTAACCAAGGCAATCTTTGGCTTTAAGCCACTGGCAATGGCATCATTGATTATTTTTGCATTATCTAAAAAAAGCAAAAAATCATTTTCTCTTTTTTGCTTTTTTAAAGATTTGACAAGATTTGCACTTGCCTTTTGCAAGTTCACGCTTTAACCTCGCTTACAAGAGCGGCAAAAGCTGCTGGATCTTTTACAGCGATGTCTGCAAGCACTTTTCTGTTGAGATCGATGTTTTTGGCTTTAAGACCTGCAATGAATTTGCTGTAAGAAATGTCGTTGATTCTGCAAGCAGCATTGATTCTTGTGATCCAAAGGCTTCTGAAATCTCTTTTCTTTTGTTTGCGACCGATATAGGCATACATGCCGCTCTTCATAACCTGTTCACGAGCGGTTCTGTAAAGCTTGGATTTAGCTCCACGATAGCCTTTGGCCAATTTTAAAATTTTTCTTCTTTTCTTTAATGCGTTTACGCTTCTTTTAATTCTCATCTGGCACCTCTCTTATTTTGCAAGCAAGGTTTTAATATTTGCAGCGTTCTTTCCTGCAATATATGAACCCTTTCTCAATTTTCTTTTTCTGGCTTGTGATTTTGTGGTCAAAAAGTGTCCCTTAGTTGGTCTTGCATATTTAACCTTGCCTGTTGCAGTAAGGTGAAAACGCTTTTTTGCACCACTGTGTGTTTTTTGTTTTGGCATGTCCTTTCTCCTTTTATTGTTTTTGTGGGTTAACCACGGCTATGATGTTGCGACCATTCACTTCTGGCTCCTTGTCACAAGTGCCGTAGCCAGCAAGTTTTGCGATAAAGTTTTTGACAACTTCCACACAAGTTTTTGCATAGGCCTGTTGACGACCGCGCATTCTCAATGTGACTTTCACCTTGTTTCCATCGGAAAGAAATTTGATTGCGTTTGTGACGCGATAAGCAATGTCGTGATCGCTTATTGTCATTGAAAGCTGAATTTCCTTTACTTCAATCGTCTTTTGATTTCGGCGAAGTTCCTTTTCTTTCTTGATTGCATCAAACTTATACTTGCCGTAATCCATCAGCTTGCAAACCGCAGGTTTTGAAGAGCCATTCATCAAAACAAGATCCAAATCCTTTTGGTCTGCGATTGTTTGTGCGCTGGCAAGTGACATCACGCCAAGTTGAGCGCCGTCCTCACCGATGAGCCTGACTTCATCAGCGGTGATTTGATCGTTGATTAACAATTCTTTAAAAATAGTCGTGATCTCCTTTTATAAAAAAATTTGGCAGAACGCAAAAAGTCCCACCAAAAAAACAAAACTCAAAGTTTGATTTTTAACACGGTCTAAATCAATTCAGTTTGACCGGTGAGAAGTGGTCTTCTGCTTTCTTACGAGATTTAATATATCACAAAGCAAATTTACTTGTCAAGTGATTTTTTGTCTTTTTTATAAAAAAAGAATTTTTCTATAACTTTTCCTAATTTTAAAATTATGTGATTAGCTCTCTTTATGGCTCGGCCTTTCATAAGCGCTTTAAACAGGATCGTCAGCCCTGCGATCAGTGAACTTACAAGCGTTGAAATGATGACAACCACGCTTGGCGAAGAGAGGTTTTTGGAAATAGACATGATGACACAAGCACCTCCTGCTCCACTTAAAATGCCGCAAATGTCCCCCACAACGTCGGCACAAAAAGAGCATACCTTTTCCGAATGCTGACAAAGTTTTAATGCCACAACGCTTCCACTCTCGCCTTCGGCGATTTTTTTTAGAAAAAACTCCTCTTCACTGCTTGTCACGGCTATTCCAATCATGTCAAATATCACGCTGACGAAAATAAAAATCAAAATCATGATTCCAGCCACAACAGCACCAAGAGTGCTTAAAATCGATTGGCTTAAAAGCGAGAACAAGCTGGATAAACACATGGACACTATAAACATCTTAAACGCCCATTTGTATCGTTTGATTTCCAGTGATTGCACGCTCGCCTTGCCTTTGTTTTTCATCAAAACTATTATATTAAAACCCCACAAACAATATGTGAGGTTTTATTAATTATAAAAACATAACATAATAGCTTTTTATTAGTAGACAATCAGCTCATCAAGCTTTTTCGAAAGGCTTTCTTCTGAGACATAAAACTTTTCACCAGTGGATCTCAGGGTTATTTCAAGTTTGCCGCTTTCCAAGGTTTTTGGGCTGATGACAATGCGCACCGGAATTCCCATAAGTTCACTGTCTGTGAGTTTGACACCTGCTGAGGCGTTGCGGTCATCATAGAGAACTTCAAAGTTTTCAGCAAGCAGGCGTTTGTAAAGCCTTTCAGCTTGGCTGAGCACTCTTTCGTCATCTATGCGAAGTGGGCAAAGATAGATGTGCCATGGTGCGATTGACATTGGCCAGCACAGACCTTTTTCATCACTGCTTTCTTCTGCAATGCTTGCAAGGCATCTGCCAACGCCAATTCCATAGCAACCCATGATTGGATTGAGCGAACTTCCATCTGGCATTGTGACAGAAAGGCCCATTGAGGAGGTGTAACGCGTGCCAAGTTGGAAGATGTTGCCAATTTCAATGCCTCTTTTCACAAGCAAAGGATTGCCGCACACTGGGCACTTTTCACCCTCTTTAACTTTTGAAATGTCAACATATTTTTCAGGTTTGACATCTCTTGTCATGCTTACGCCGATGTAATGATAGCCCTCTTTGTTGGCACCTGTTACAAAACTTTCCAAACCTTCGAGAGATTTGTCATAAAAGATTTCAGCGCCGTCGATGTTGAGGTCCACACAACCTATGTTTCCTTTCACAAGACCGGTTTCTGCCAAATCTTTGATTGCAATCTCTGCCCCTACGAGTGCTTTGAGTTTGGATTCGTTGACTTCTTTATCCCCTCTTAAAAAGGCGATAACGATGCGGCTTGAGTCGCCAACAACCGCATAGCAGACTGCCTTTGCGATTTGCTGTGGGCGTTTGTTAAGGTTTGAGCAAACTTCGTCAATAGTTTTGGCTTCGCCAGTGAACACTTCTGTTTTAACTCCGAAGATGTGATCGTTTTCTTCTGGAATTGAGGTTGCCACATCGACATTTGAAGCTGTGTCGCAATGTGGGCAAACGATGATGGTGTCCTCACCGATGTCTGTCAAAAGCTGGAATTCGTCTGCAACTTTTCCGCCCATCATGCCCGTGTCGGAATGAACGGATATAACCTTTTTCATTCCCATGCGGTTGAAGATTCTAAAATATGCCTCGTAAACTTTTTGATAATATTTTTCAAGATCCGCTTGGCTTTCATGGAAGGAATAGGCGTCTTTCATGGTGAACTCGCGAACCCTGATCAGCCCTGCCCTCGGCCTTGCCTCGTCACGGAATTTGGTTTGAATTTGATAGATCATGAATGGGAGCTGGTCATAGCTTTTCAAGCTGCCAAGAGCTGCGTGAACCGCCGCTTCTTCATGAGTCATTCCAAGCACCATGTCGTGATCTGAGCGGTCTTTAAAACGCACGAGTTCTTCGGCAATGGAATCATATCTTCCAGAAAGTTGCCAAAGCTCTTTTGGCATAACCACAGGAAAAAGGCACTCTTGTCCATCAAGAGCGTCCATCTCCTCGCGAATGATTTGTTGCAACTTTAAATTTATGCGCTGCGCAGGTGGAAGCAAGGTGTAAATGCCGTTTGCCACTTGTTTTATGTAGCCTGCTCTCACAAGATAAGAGTGGCTTTTCGAGGTTGCCCCAGCAGGAGTTTCTTTTAATCTTTCACCAACGAGTTTTGAGAGTTTCAATTTTCTTCCTCCTCCATTTTTAGTCCATCTAAGGTGTTTTTGATTTCAAGCAGTTTGCCTTTAACAGTCTTTAATGAGGAATAACAGAATTTTATAAGCTCTCCCCCTTCTTCAAAAAGTTTGCTGGCCTCTGAAAGTGGCACGCTTTGAGAAGAAAGCTTTTCAACTATGTCAGAAAGCTTTTTTATTGCTTGTTCGTATGTCAAATTTGATTCATTCACTCTCCACCTCTTCTGGCTGAGCAATCACCCTGCCATCGTTAAAGAAGATTTCTAATTTTGATGATAACACAACGTCTTTGGCGTTGTCAACAACTTTGCCGGCTTGTTCGATTTTGGCATATCCTCGTTTTAAAATAGCCTTTGGATCAAGTTTTGACAAAGAGTTTTCTAAAAGACCAAGTTCATAGTCCTTGTCTCGAAGGCTGGTTTCGGCCAAAGACAGAAAGGATTTTTCCAAATTCTGCAAAGTGCTGTCTTGCAAAAATTGTCTTAGTAATGTTGTAAATGAAAGCTTTATTCTTGCGAGTTGAGCTTTTTTGCCGGACGATTCGCTTGTCAAGATTTCGGCAGCAGCAGAAGGCGTTGGTGCACGCAAATCACTGACAAAATCGATGATCGTGAAATCTGTTTCATGCCCGACAGCTGAAATCAAAGGTTTGTGACAGGCAAAAGCTGCTCTTGCCACGCGCTCAGTGTTGTAAGCCGCAAGATCTTCCATTGAGCCTCCGCCGCGAGCAACTATGATCACATCAATTTGATCGAAATCAGACAACACTTCAATGGCCTTTGCAATCTCTTCCTCGGCTTTGTTGCCCTGAACTTTGACAGGATACAACGCAATGTTTATGGAAGGATCTCTTCGCCAGCAAACGCTGCAAATGTCGTGGATAACCGCGCCCTCTTTTGAAGTGATCACACCAATCGTTTTGATGTTTTCTGGAATTGGCTTTTTGTTTTCAGGAGCAAACAGCCCTTCCTTTTCCAATTTTTCTTTCATCATGAGAAATTGCAGATAAAGTGCACCCTGTCCAAACTTTTCCGCTTTGAAAACGTTGAAAGAAAGCCTTCCAGCTTTGGCATAATAGTTTGGCGAGCCAGTGACAACAATCTTTGCACCTTCTTCAATCGAAGCAAAAGCGGACTCAACAAAGCACACACATGAAATTGCTCCACCCTCATCTTTTAAGGAAAAATACAGCACGTTTCTGGATTTGGACACGCCAAAAACTTCTCCAACGATTTTAATGTTGTGGAGAAGTTCTTCGGCATCAAAAATTTGTTTGATGTAGGCGTTGTATTGTGAGACAGTGAGCGGGCTAAGACTCATCTTTTCCACCTTTTAAAGCCGAAGCTAAAACGCCATTTAAAAATTTTGGAGATTCGGTGGTGGAATAAATTTTTGCAAGTTCCACCGTTTCATTTATAACAACAGGTGCTGGAATGGACAGATAGTCGATTTCTGTGATCGCTTCGCAAAGCAGCGCCAGGTCTATTTTGTGAACGCGATCAAGAGAATAGCCGACCAGCAGCGTTTCGATTTTTTTCTCGATCTGCTCCTTGTTTTGCAGATAGGCCTCAAAAATTTCTTTTGTGAAAGCGATGTCTTTTTCGTTCAGCTCCGCCCACAGCTGTTCATCGTCTGGCGAAGAGGTGAACAACCTTTCAAAAATCATTTTAAAGGCTTGCACTCGTGAATCTCGCCTCATTTTAAACCCCGGCATCTATGCGGTCGCAGATGACCTCCATGATGTGAACGTTTATGTTTGAAGCTTTGATTTCAACCATGCTTGAAAGATTGTTTTTGATGTTTTCTTGAATTTTGGAAGCAAGCTCAGGCACGCTTTCACCGATGTAAACATCGACATAAACATCAACTTTGACTGCACCATTGGCATCAAATCTGATTTTAACGCCGTCGCCATCTTCGTTTTTGAAAAGTTTTTTATACCAAGGAAGTTCTTTTTTTGAAAGCCTTGCAACACCTTTGATCTCTTTGGTTGCCAAGCTTACGATGGAAGAAAGGATCGCTTTGTCGCAAGTGATCTTTCCGCCTTCACCATAAAGTTTTGTGTCTGCCATAAAATTTCTCCTAATCTAGGACAATTATAACACACTTTGATGGCATTTTCAAACTAATCGACTGGAATAACATTAATATTTTCGAAATCAATATTTAAATTGTTTTCAACAATGTCCACGATTTGAGAAAGAACTTCTGGGCTTACAGATGATGCATCAACCAAAACATTGACATCGCTGCTTCCCAGTGCTATGACGCAGTCGTCAAATCCAAGCCCCATGATGAGCCCTTCAACCACAAGCTCTTTGTCTATTTGAGCGATGAGCGCCTCACGTGCGGCGTTGGCATTTGCAACAGCTTCTTCTGTTGAGTTTTCACTTTCAGCTATGCCTTGATAGTACAAAAGCATTTGGTCGCGTCTGTCTTCCCTATACTGTCTGTATGAAGCGAAATAGCTTGTTGTGGTTGTGCTGGTTGGTGTGTCAGAAACCGAGTTGTTTAAAGCGATGTTGAGATAGCCTGTCACTCCCAGAAGCACAATCATGACTGCAAGAATGATTATTTTTGTTCTTTTTTTCATGTTAATCTCCTTTTAAGAACGAGTTAAAATGGTTATGTTTTCGTTTGGGACATCGATCGCCGTTTGAATGGCAGTGATCAGATCCACCTTCACAGAAAAGTCATCTGCGCCAGAGGCTGAAACCAGCACTCCTTTGATTTTTGGATAGACCTCTTGTGTGAGCACAGGCTGTCCGTCAACCAAAATGATTGAGGTTGTGGTCTGCGAGCCAGATGATGTTTCTCTGATGGTTTCTTCTGTGGCGTAAACATACTCAAAACCGCTTTCCAGGGTGACAACCACTGTCACATTTCCAGCACCTTTAACAGTTGAGAGTAAGCTTTCAAGCTTGTTTTCCAACGAGGAGGCGTATTGTTCTGATGCAGAAAGCTCGCCGCTTTGAGTCACGCTTGAATCGTTGTTTGAGCTTGGAGTGCGGAGAAAGGCAAAGTAACAAATCACCAAGATCAGCGCAAATAAGATGGCCAGTCCTATTTGAACTTTTCTGTTGGATTTGATGACATTTAAAAGTTTTTCCAGCTTTTGCGAAAACTTATCTTTCAAAATGCACCCTCCCTTTTTCAACATCTACGCGACTTCTAATTAGGCTCAGAATTTCCTCTTCGATGTCTATAATATTTGTATGTTCCGCCTTGTCCAATATGACTAAATTTTGAAGTTCGACATAAATTGCAGTTATTGTAAAATTCGTGCTGTAATTCTCACAGGAGACACTGACTTTGACATTTTCATAGCCTGCCTGTTCGATGTCGTTTGCCAGTTGAGTTTGCAAGGCTTCGGTTTTGTAGACATTAAGCTGAAAGAGATAATCCTCTTGCAAGGTGTATTCTTCTTCTATTGAAATTTGAGAAAAATCAAAATTTTTGCCAACCAGCCCTGGAAGAGGCGCGATGATCACAAGCACCACAACAAAGGAAAAGATCGAACGAATATATTTGTTAAGCGAGCCTTCCGGCAAGATGAGCTCGACAATCACTGAGATGCTGATCACTCCTGCTATGGAAAGAATCCAACTGGAAATCGAAGAAAACATTTCTCACCTCCCTACAAAATGTTTGCGCTGCACATCACAAGGCCAGTGAGCAAAACATACATGAACGAAACGGCAGCCACCATAGAAACCAGCAGTGTCATGTTTTTGGAAAGTGTGCTGACAAATGATGCGATTTTGCCATCACCGAGAGGTTCGATGATTCCGGCCATAAGTTTTAATGCTAAAATAAAAATGACAAGCTCGATGATCGGAGAAAGAATGGTTCCTGCAAGCAGCAAAAGTCCGGCAGCTCCAACCGCATTTTTAATCAAACTAGATGAGGCAAGCACAATGTAAAAGCCATCAGAGATGTAGGAGCCGACGATTGGAATATAGCTTTTGATTGCAAACTTGGCGGTTTTTATGGAAAGTCCGTCGATCGATCCAGCAGTTATGCCCTGCACTGCGGCGAAACTTATGAAAATCGTAAAGATCAAACCCACGATCCATTTGAACAGAGAATTTAAAAACGAGATGAATTTGTCAAGTTTGACATTGTTGGATAAGTTTGAAACAAGCGACAGCACGGTTGAAATGAGAAAGATTGGCATCAAAACCATGGTGAAAACATTTATGATTAAACTGGACAAAAGTGCCATAGCAGGTTGATAGACCGAAACCGAAACCGAACCTCCAACTGCGGTGAGCATTGTGAGAAGAATTGGAAACACTGCGTCCATCTGTGCTTTTATGGAAGAGATCGTGTTTGTGGTGACAGACACCATGCGCATCACTATTGTGAAAATCAAAATTATGACAACACCATAAGTGACAAAGTGAATCACAGACCCTATGGATTTGCCAGAGAGATTGGGTTTTAAATTTTGTATCATTCCACCCAAAATCGACACGGCAATCACGGTTGCGATGATTGGAAGAAAGGCCAAAAGATTGTCGAAGATCAAGTTTAAAAGAGCTTGCCAAACCGAAGTTGAGTCCTCACCAAATTCGCCGCTTATTATGGCGACAATCTTATCAAAAAAGCTCATTCCGCCAAAGAGGTCTTGCCCTTGATCAGAATTGTTTAAAATGTCTTCAAGTTCTGAAAAATCCAAATCGCCAAGTTGGTCGTTGACAGAGTCGTCCAGTTGGTCTTCCAAGCTTTCGTCCTCCGCTGCTGAGGCGGCCAAAACAGGCTGATTTGTCGTGGCGGAGGAAATGAGAATTATTGCAGGAGAAAGCAGCAAAAATATGGCAGCGATTGCAAGAGTCAGCTTTTTCATGTTGGCAACAGCTCCATGACAATGTTCATGATGCTGGTTATGATTGGAATTGCCATCACCATTATGACAATTTTTCCTCCAAGCAGCATCTTGTCTCCAAGCCCTGCACTGCCTGCATCAGCACATATGCTTGCAGAAAATTCGGTTAAATAACCCACACCGATAATTTTAAAAACCAGCGACAACAATTCGCCATTCACACCAGTTCTTTGCGCAATCGAATTTATCAGCGAGATGGCGTTTGTCAGAGTTGAGAGCACCATGGCAAGAATGACAATTCCACCCACAAGCGAAATCACCATGGCAAAATCTGCACGCACTGGCTTGACTATCAGTGCGGCTATGCAAGTGATCATGCCGATGCCAACGATTTTTAAAATCAACTCCACGTGCGTTGTTTCTCCTTCTTCAAAAGTCGAACATGGTTTTTATCGTTCCAAACAAATCTCCAATCAGCGACAGCACCATGACAAGAACGATGATAAGCCCAGCAAGTGTTGCCAAAGTGCCGATTTCTTCCTTGCCAGTTTGTTTGAGAATTTGCGCCACGACTGCCGTCAAAATTCCTATGGCTGCGATTTTGAAAATGATTTCCACTCCCACTTTTCAGCCCTCCTAAATCAAAATGACCAGCAAAAACAGCCCTGCAATCACACCGAGCTTTATGCAAAGCGAGCCATACTTTTTGTTTTCTTGTGAACACTTGGACAAGCTTTCATCAAAGCGTTTGGAAAAATTTGCAATCTCTTTGCTTTGTCCCATCACATCACTTCGACCCAGCGAACGGAAAAACAAAAATATTGTCTCTTTTTCATCAGCCTTTAAGAATTGAATGTTTTTGAAAAGTGCCTCTTGCGAAAGTTCGGCGGTGCCATCAAGATAGGTCAGGTAATTTTTGTCAAGACCATAAAGATTTTTTTTGTTTTTTTCGTCCATCGCTTCGATGAGTTTTTTAAGACGCTCTCTTGAAAAATTGATCTCAACGTCAAGCTTTTGTGCAAACATTATCAGCGCTGAATAAAACCATTCACGTTTTTTGTAACGCATGGAAAAAATCCAGCCGATAAGCACACACGCAGCAAACAAAACCGCAATCAAAACCCATTTCATAACCCCTCCTTAAAAGCGCATCAAGCGCGAAAAATTTTCATCAAAGATGCCTTCCAAAGTGCCTGGTCCCTCACGCATGGAAAGCACAACAAAACGCTTGAAAATCTTTTCGTCTAAAATTTCTTTAAATGCTTGCTTTTTGACAAATGAGTCAATCGAATCCGAGTGTGCAGAAGCCATGATGTTGACGCCTGAATTAGAGGCGTATCTGACAGCTTCCATGTCCTCCCACTCGCCGAGCTCGTCTGTCACAATCAAGTTTGGCGCAAGCGAACGAATGCCGTTTTCAAAGCCTATTTTTTTGCTTGAAAAACTGATGACGTCTGAAAATAGCCCCAAACCTTTGCCAATGTTGAGTTCGCCTCTTTCGTCCAAAACCAAGATGTTGTAAGCCAAGTTTCGCTCAGAAAGTTGCCAAACAAAATCGCGCAGAAAGGTGGTTTTTCCAGCACCCGGAGGAGAAATGACAAGTGTGTTTAAAATGCCAGTGTCTTTAACTATGGAAGAATAAGCTTTTAGCGAACAATTTTTAACTTCATGTGGAATTCTGATGTTGACCGACGAAAAGCCGGTCATGGTTTTGAGAGCTCCGCTTTCTTCAATCACATTGCCTGCAAGCCCAATCCTCACACCTTCACTTGTGACGATGTAACCTTTTTTGATTTGCTCATTGACAGAGTATATGGAACACTCACTTGCCCGAAACACGATCTCTTCAATCATGGACTTTGTGGCAAAGATTGCACGGTTCAGCTCTTTGCACGCACCGCTCTCGCCGAGGAAAAACTTCTGCCCCATTGCAGACAGCAAAACAGGCTTGTCCGCACGCAATCTGATTTCATTCAGGCGTGAAAAGCCCACTTTGTTTGCGAGCGGAATGTAAACCGTGTCAGGCAAAATCCCTTCAAGCATTAAAGCCTCCTTTACAAGAAAAATATATGAAGGCTTTTAAGCATGCTATGAAGAAAAGCTGTGCAAATTTTGTCATAAAAAAAAGAGGCCTTTCGGCCTCAGATAATTCAATCTAATCAATTCTTTTTGCAGCGTTCAAGATAGCTTCCATCACGCGTGTCGATTTTCACTCTGTCACCCTGGTTGACAAAAAGTGGAACGTTGATGACATATCCTGTTTCCAATTTTGCTGGTTTTAAAGTGGCTTTTGAAGTGTCACCTTGAATGCCTGGTTCACAGTCCACAATTTCGAGTTCAACAAATGTTGGTGGATAAACTGCAAATGGTGTGCCCTTGTAAAAATACATTGTGGCATTCATGTTTTCGATCATAAAATTCAATGCGTCTGCCACGGCGTCCTTGTTCAAAGGAATTTGATCGAAAGTTTCAGTGTCCATAAAGTAATAAAGCTCGCCATCGTTGTAAAGATAGGTCATCTCTTTTTTCTCAATGACTGCTGACTGGAATTTGTCCGAAGGGTTGAATGTGTCCTCTCGAACTTGACCTGTCATAACGTTTTTGATTTTTGCTCTAACAAATGGTGAGCCCTTTCCTGGTTTAACATGCAAAAAGTCAACCACTGTGTAAACTGCTCCGTCCATTTCAAAAGTTGTGCCTTTTCTGAATTCTCCTGCTGTTACCATAACATCTCCTTAAAATTAATATATTCTATTCTATCACACTGAAAGCTTCTTGCCAAGTGTTTTTTGATAAATTTCTTTCATTTCAAGTGCATCTTCTGCCATATGACCAGCAGATTCGCAAATTATATGTGGTGAAAGTTTGAGCTCTGCCAAAGCCTCAGCCAAAGGCTGGAAATCTGGCCCATAAAGGTTGTCGTCAAAGTTCAAATGCTTGATCTCACCTTTTTCTCCATACTGTATTTTAGAAAAATGAATGTGGCATTTTTCTGTGCGCTCACGACCAATCAATTCGATGGATCGATTCAAAATTTTCAAAAAGTCCTCTTTTGTTTTTAAGCTGCCTTGCGTCAAAGCATTTATATGCCCGAAATCAAAAGTTGGAAGCAAGTGCGGATTTTGCGTGCAGATTTGTAAAACCTCTTCATATGTGCCAATTTGCTGAGATTTTCCCATGGTTTCTGGGCAGAGATATATTCCTTCCAACAACCCCTGTCTGTCAAGAGAATTTACAAATTCGCCGATCCTCGATTTGGCCAAGTTGAAGGCCTCTGTTCTGCCCATTTTCCCTGTGGAAGCTGGATGAAAAACCAACCTGTTCCCACCAAAGGCTCGCAAAAATTTGATGCCGGTTGTTATGTAGCCATAAGTTTTGCCAAGCAAAACTGGATCTGGTGAAGCAAAATTGATAAAATAAGGCGCGTGAATAGAAAGCTCTATGCCTTGCGTTTCAAATTCTTTGCCAATCAAATTCGCTGTTTCCATGTTCATTCGATAGCCTCGGCCAAACGAATATTCAAACAAATCAAGCCCCTTGTCTTTAACCCATTTTGCTGCTTGCAACGTGGATTTGTTGGCATCGTCTTGATAAAATGATTCGCTGTTTCCAGCTGGACCAAATAATGCAGGCATGTTTCCTCCTTTAATTTAAACGTAGTTTCAAATGTAATCTTTTGTTTTCCAGCTTGCCGACCCCTAAAAATTCATTGCAAAACACCTTGTAAGTTCCATCAGGAAGGTCTTTAAAAATCATAACGCCGTTTAAGAGTTTTTCAGCCTCTGTTTGTGAAAGATTGATTTGAGAACAATCAAAAAGCGTTTCCGGTTTGATAAGTTTGAAGTTGCCAGCTTTGATTTCTTCCAATGATTGTGCGTCATTTAACATAAAACCACCACATCTTGTGCGAATTATGTCATAACACACGGCAGATGTTGAAAGTGCTTCTCCAAGGTCTCTTGCAAGAGCCCTGATGTAAGTGCCAGAAGAGCAGCTGACTTCAAGTTCAAACAGGTTTTCAGCAAGTTGATTTTTAAGCGTTAAGCTGCTGATTGTGATGCGTTTTGGAGAGAGCGGAACTTCTTCACCTTTTAATGCAAGCTCATAGGCTTTTTTGCCGTTTATCTTTTTTGCGGAAAACTTTGGAGGCATTTGGTCAAAAGTGCCAACAAAGCGTTTTAAAACTTTTTCAAGTGCTTGTTTTGTTATGATTTTGTCGTCGGTTTTTGTGACTGGAGCTTCCAGATCCAAAGTTTCAGAATGCTCTCCAAACTTGATGCGAGTGATGTAGGTTTTGTCCTTGTTCAAAAACATATCAAAAAGCTTGGTTGAGGAGTTGAGTGTGACTGGCAACAGGCCCTCTGCCGCCACATCAAGAGTGCCAAGATGTCCGGCCTTTTTTGCCCCTACTGCTTTTTTGACAATGTTCACCGCAGTGTTTGATGAAAGCATGCGCGGTTTGTTTAATAAAATGATTCCACTTTCAATCATCGATTTTCCCTTATCGCTTTTATAACTTTTGCCTCGGCTTCTTTTAAGCTGCCATTTATCACGCATGCTGCTGCCATCAAATGTCCGCCGCCACCCAGGCTTTCGGCGATTTTTGAAACATTATATCCCCTTTTGCATCTGAAACTGCAACTGAAAGTTTTTGGAGCCTTTTCTTTTAAAAGGCAGGAAATGTTTACGCCAATTAAGTTGCAAAGCTCGCCTGAGATGCTTATCTCATCATATGTAAGATGAAGCGATTTTAAATCCTTTTGGGTAACCGAGGAGATTGCAACATCTGAGTCAACGAACTTCACCTTTTTGAAAATCCTTGAACGAAGCTTTTCAAGCGCAAAGGAATTGGTTTTTAACATGACTTCATTGGCGTAGTGTAAATCAGCACCAAATTTGATAAGCTTTAAAGCGTTTTCAAAAGTTTTTGCAGTGACATTGCTTGTCATAAAGCCGGCAGTGTCGCTGATCACGCCCGCATAAAGAAAGGTTGCAGTTTTTTTGTTAGGTTTTTTGCCAAGTTGTTCGATAAATTCAAGCACCACTTCACTTGCAGAGGCATAAGGTTTTGTGATTTCCACCGTGCTTTGTTTGTAGATCCCCTTGTGATGATCGAGCCTTAATGTATGCTTCTGCGATTTGTAGAGCTCTTCAAATTTTCCAAGCCTTGAAGGAAGAGTGCAATCTGTCATTATGGCAAGGTCATAATTTTTTTTCGGAGAATTTGTCAAAAGCTTAGGGTCAAAAAGCAAGGCGTGCGACTGTGATATGGTGGAATCTAAAAATAGATCAACTTTTTTGCCCTGTTTTTTTAAGAATTCCGCCAAACCAAACATTGAGCCAATGGCGTCACCATCGTAGCCCGCATGAGAAAACACGGCAACAGTTTTTGCCGCGTTTACAAGTGAAATTGCCTTTTCAATCTTCTTCATTTTCTCCCTCTTCGGCTGGTGGAATGTTTAATTTGTTTAACAGTTCGTTCACGCGAATTGCATTTTGCATGTTCTTGTCAAAAACAAAGTCCAGCTTTGGAAGATGTGGCATGTCAAGAAGTTGTGAAAGTTTGTTTTTTATAAATCCCTCTGACTTTTTCAAAACCTGAATAATCGTGTCGGCTTTGTCGTAGCCTCCGTCTGTCAGAGCAATCTTGACTTTGCAAAAGCGAAAGTCAGGCGTGACCTTCACTTCGCTTACAGCCACAAAATCATCTATTCTTGGGTCGTTCATATGATTGTGCAAGATGTTTTGCAAAGCTTTTTGAATTTGTGAATTTGCTCGATCGATTCTGTTAGACATTTCTTACCCCCTTTTTATAGGTTCGTTTACGTAAAACTCGATGATGTCGCCCTCTTTGAAATCGATGTTGTCGCGAAGCTTAATGCCGCATTCATAACCTTTTACAACTTCGGCCTTTTCGTCTTTGACTATTTTAAGCGATTCGACGGTGGTTTTGCCGATCTCTTCTTTTCCTCGCAAAACCTTTGCGATTGCATTTCTTGTCACCTTGCCGTCTTTCACCATGCAGCCTGCGACTTTGCCCGCCGTTGAAAGTTTGAACACCATTCTGATTTCGGCCATACCGATGTATTTTTCTTCGTATTTGATGGAAAGCATGCCATTTATTGCACGAGTTACATCATCGACAACTTCATATATGACTTTGTATTCTTTTATTTCAATCTTTTGTCTTTCGGCCATCTGTTTTGCTTTTGCAACTGGTTTGACATTGAATGCAATGATGACGGCCTTTGCAGCGTCTGCGAGCACAAGATCGGATTCAGTTACAGCACCTGGTGCAGCATGAACAATGTTGACCTTGGCCTCTTCGTTTGAAATTGGTGACAAAGTTGCGATCAATGCTTCAAGCGAGCCTTTTGTGTCGGCCTTTATAATGAGGTTGAGGTTTTTAAGAGTGCCCTCATGAACTTTGTCCATAAAGTCGTCAAGTGTCACGCCGCTGGTTTTGAGTGCGTTGGCTTTCTTAATTGCGTCGATACGCTCTTGAATAACCTGTTTTGACATAGACTCGCTCACTTCCACGAAAGCGTCGCCAGATGAAGGAACATCATAGAATCCCAAAACCGAAACAGGTGTTGATGGAGGTGCGGATTTTACAGGTTTTCCATGTTCATCAAACATTGCTTTAACCTTGCCGTAAGTCAATCCTGAAAGGAACGGATCGCCTATGTTCAAAGTTCCATTTTGCACCAGCACTGTTGCAACAGGCCCGCGGTTTTTGTCAAGTTCTGCTTCCAAAATCACGCCAGTTGCCATTCGTTTTGGATTGGCTTTGAGTTCTTCCATTTCAGCAACCAGCAAAATCATAGATTTGAGCTCGTCCATGCCTTGTCCGGTTTTTGCTGAGACCGGAACGCAGATGGTTTTTCCTCCCCATTCCTCTGGCAAAAGGTCATACTCAGCGAGTTGTTGTTTGACACGATCGAGGTTTGCTTCTGGTTTGTCAATTTTGTTTATGGCCACGATCATAGGAACGCCAGCAGATTTGATATGGTTGATTGCTTCAACCGTTTGAGGCATGATGCCATCGTCGGCTGCGACAACCAATATCGCAATGTCGGTGGCCTGTGCACCACGTGCTCGCATTGCCGTGAATGCAGCGTGTCCTGGTGTGTCGATGAATGTAATTTTTTCATTGTTGAAAGTGATTTGATAAGCGCCGATCTTTTGAGTGATTCCGCCAGCTTCACCTGCCACAACGTTGGTTTTTCTGAATGCATCAAGCAGCGAGGTTTTTCCATGATCGACATGACCCATAACTGTGACGACTGGTGGCCTTTTAACAAGCGATGCCTCATCGTCAATGGTTTGATTTTGTTGTTCAAACAATTTTTCTTCCATCGTTTTGTCAAGTTTGAGTTCAAGTGTCACTCCAAGTTCACTTGCAACAAGTTCTGCTGTTTCAAAATTGATAGATGAGTTTATAGTGGCCATAATGCCAAGGATCATGAGTTTTTTAACAATCTCTGCAACTGGTCGACCAGTCTTTTCACTCAAATCTTTGATGGTTATTTCATTTGAATTCACAACCGCGTGAGTGATCTTTGGAGCCACTTTGGTTTCTTGTTTCTTTTTAAGTTTGTTGGTGGCCTTGCGTGAGCCCATGGTTGACTCTTCAAAATCGTTGTTTTCGTCAATCATTAAAACGCCTTGACGACGCGATTCCATACCCTTCTTTGCAGGCCTTGTTTTTTCCTCAACGTTTTTCTTTTGAGGATTTTTGTTTTTGTTTCCAAACGAGCGTTCTGGTTGAACAATCATAGTGTCAGCCGGCTCGCTTCCTGCAAAAGAACGGAAATTGTTGACCTTGGTCGAAACGAACTTGGCCGACTTTCCAGTTTGTTGAGCATTTTTGTCGAAAGGCTTTTGTTTGTTTCCAGCAAAATTTGGTTTGCCGGCAAATTGGCCCTGTCTGTTTTGGAACGTGTTTGGTTTTTGCGATTGAGGTTTTTGGTCAAACTTTCTAAAATTGTTGTTTGAGGCTTTTCCATTAGAAAATGCTTCTTCTTTTGGTTTTGGAGCTTCTTGTGGTTTAACTTCGGTTGCCACTGGCTCTGCCTGCTTTTCTGCTTGTTTTTCAATCTGTTGCTTTTCGAGCGCTCTTTTTTCTTCGATCGCCTTTTTTGCTGTTGTTGCAGTTTTGGCAAAAGCATCTAGATCAGATTTTAGGGCGCGTAAATCCCTGAGCAGTTCAAGCAAACTGCCCTCCTTTTGCATGTTGTGAATAGTTTTTAAATTGTTTAATGCTTGATTTGCCAAAATCTCTCTCCTAATTTAAATATTTTTTTATCTCTTCACTGAGTCCGTGATTTTTTACTCCCACGATTTTGCAGGTCGGTTTTGTCAAAAGTTCGCCCAAGTTTTCCAGTTTTGCGCCGTCGATTCCACGACCCAACAATTTTTCATAAACTTTTTGGCTGCTTTTTGCGGCAGAAGCATCAATCAAAACCAGATAAAGTTTTTTGTTGTAACCGTCGAGTTTGTCGCTTCCCACGATCAAATAGCCCGCTTTTGCCGCAATATCAAGATATGCTTTTATTTTTTCTCTTTGCATTCATTCTCCAACTTTTGATAAATTTCGTCAGGAACTTGGCATTTGAAAGCTTTGTTTAAAACCTTTTGCTTTTTGAGTTTTGTCAGGCACTCTGGTACGTGGCAAACATATGCTCCTCTGCCCGACATCTTGCCAGTTGGATCAACGAAAAACTGGCCTTCTTTGTTTTTGACAACTCTGGTGAGCGTGCGCTTGTCTTTCATCTGTCTGCAAGCGACGCACATTCTCAGCGTTTCATTCTTCATTTTCATCTCCACTTATCTCTTCAAGATCGTCAAGGGCTTGGAATGAATCATCATCGTCAAGTTCCACAAGCTCATATTCGACTTCTTTCGCTTCATTGTTGTCTGTCGATGCAAGAGCGCTTTCAGGTTTAACCTCAATTTTCCAGCCCGTAAGGCGCGCTGCAAGGCGCACATTTTGTCCGTTTTTGCCGATTGCAAGAGAAAGCTTGTCATCAGGAACTATAACCCTGGAAGCCATCAAGCTTTCGTTGGTTTCCACACTCAAAACTTTTGCTGGATTGAGAGCGCGTGCGATGTATTCAAGTGGATCATCGCTGTAAAGGATAAGGTCGATTTTTTCACCATTGAGTTCTGAAACGATGGTGTTGATTCTGATTCCGTGATTGCCAACACAAGCTCCGATTGGATCGATGTTTGGCTTTTCGGTGTAAACTGCAACCTTTGATCTGTTTCCTGGGTCACGAGCAATGTTTTTGATTTTTACATCACCGTTTGCAATTTCTGGAATTTCAAGTTCGAAGATTTTTCGAACAAAGCCGATGTTGCTTCGTGTGACCTGAATTTGTGGGCCGCGGAAAGAATCCTTGATCTTTTTCACATAGACTTTAAGCCTTTGTCCCACTTCATATTTTTCATTTGGAATTTGATCTGATGGAAGCATGATTCCTTCAACATGCGAGCCAGAGATTTGCACATAAACGGTTCCGTTGTCGATGCGCTTTACAACCGTTGTCAAAAGCTCGTCTTCTTTTTCAGAGATCTCTGAAACTGCGATGCCGCGTTCAAGTTCTTTAAGCCTTTGCATAACCACTTGTTTTGCGGTTTGCGCTGCAATTCTGCCAAAATCCTTTGTGGATTCTTCCTGAATCACCATGTCGCCTATTTTGTAGCTTTTTTTGATCAAGCGTGCTTCGTCCAAAGAAATCTCTTTGTCTGGATCTTCCACTTGATCCACCACTGTTTTGTATGAATAAATTCTGATGGTGTTTTTCTCTGGATTTATGCGCACTGTTGCGCTTTTTGCTTCACCATACATCTTTTTGTAAGCAGATGTAAGAGCGATTTCAAGTGCTTCGATAAACTTTTCTTTGTCGATTTTCTTTTCTGCTTCCAAGTCTTCTAGTGCTTGAAAAAAGTCTTTGTTGATCATGATCTTCTCCTTAAAATTTTATTATCGGCTGAATGTGAGCGATTTGATCGCGTTTCAGCGTGATGCTTTTGCCTTGACTTTCGATTGTTACTTCTTCTTCGTTGAAGGATTTTAAAATGCCGTCAAATTTTTTGACCCCATCAATCTTTTTGAACAGTGTGATTTCAATTTCTTTTTCCATGTTGCGTTTGAAATCGCGGTCTGTTTTGATTGGCCTGTCGATTCCTGGCGAGCTGACACTCAAAATGTATGGCTGATCGTTTGTTGGATTGAGCTCGTCCAAAATTGGATCGATGGCTTTTGTCACCTTTTCACAATCGTCGATGGTGATGCCATTGTCAGAATCGATTGTGAAGACAAGGTTCATGCCATCGGCATATTTTTGATAAGTGACTTCCAAAAGTTCGTAGCCCATATTTTGAATTATCGGTGCGATTTCTTTTTCACAAATCTCTTTGACCTTTGCCAACTTTTTTTCCTCCTTCTACAAATGAAGTGGGCATCACTGCCCACTTCCGAAATTTCTAGTCTCTTTATTATATCATGTTGTTGACCAAATTGCAACAGAAATTACTTCTTTTTTTTAAAATCCCTTTATTTTAAAGGATTTTAGGCCTCTTCGCTGAGCCTTAGCAGCACTTTTGCTGTGGCGAAAGCGTCGTTGTAGGCTCTGTGAGCGCCAGAAAGGTCTATTCCAAGCGCCGCAGCCACTGTTGCAAGTTTGACATTGCTGATTTTTAAGTGTTTGCTTCGAGCGATAAGATAGACGTCAAGATTTTCGTTTTGAAGCTGCAAGCCCACCTTTTGATAGGCTTTGCGAAGAAACTTGTTGTCAAAATCGGTGTTGTTGTAACCTGAAATAATGCAATCCTTGGAAAAGTTGTAAAAATCCAAAATCACATCTTCGATTTTTGGCGCATCAGCCACCATCTCGTTTGTGATATGGTTGATTTTTGTCGCCTCCGCAGGAATTGGCGAGTTTGGTTTGACAAAGGTTGAAAACTTTTTGGTGATCTTTCCTTTTTCAATCTTTATCGCGCCGATCTCAATGATCTCACAGGTTTCTGGATTCAACCCCGTGGTTTCCAAGTCATAGACGACGATGTCTCTCGAAGCGACAGGCTCCTTGTAAACGGGTTCAGCCGTAAACAAATTTTCTTGGCGGTTTTCATAATAGTCCTCAATCGCCACAACGTTTTTTCTGGCAGCCAAAATGCTTTCTTCGTCCTCAACAGGAGGAGTTTTGATTTGAGCAAGCGTCATGGCAGAAATATAGTAAGTGAGTTTGCCGGAAAGACCTGTTTTAATGTCGCCAAGGCATAGATAGCTGAGCCCATCTTGCAGCGCTGCAAGTTTTGGCTCGTTGGTTTTGGTTGAGAAGTAAATGCATTCGATTTTTTTGCCATCGTCAAGCACAAACGAAGCATATTTTTTTTCTTCCCCTGCCCGCTTGCCTTTTTTGGCTGTGAAAGTTTTGATGTTGACTTGTGAGATTTGACCAAACAAGATTACGGAGCTTTTAGGTTGAGATATGTTTTTTATGAGCTCTGGATTTGGAGCGATGTCTTTGCCAAAAAGTTTTTTAATTGGAGTGACTTCATACCTCAAAAGTTTTTTTGCTTCAACCTTATATTTTATCGGTGCAATATTTTCAGCCAAAGCAAAATTTTCGTCTTCCAAAGCCACCACTTCAAAATCACCCAAGAAGTTGTTTTCCAAAAACTCCAAGATGTTGATTTTGACAAAGCGGCTTTCAAAATATGCCTTGATTTCTTTGCTCATGTGAAAAGTTATGGTTGTCAGTTTTTCACCTTTGTCTATTTCAATTTGGCCTTCTGAAATTTCAGAAGCGATTGATTTGAAATTTTCATTTAAAAATTTCAACAAGTCGCGTTTCAGCAATCTGACATCTAAAAAGCTCTTTTTGAATTTGACCCTTATCTTGCTATTGAGAGAAACCAGTGATTTGACAAAATCCTCGATCTCTTTTCGCTGCTCTTTTGTGATTTCACTGATGGATTCAGGGTATAAAAAAGTAAAGACGCACTCCTCTTGATTGACATCAAGCGCAACGCCATAAAGCCTTAAAAAGTTGTATTTTCCGCCCTCATAATGCAAGAGGGCCTGAGAAAGTTCGTCCATGTTTTAATTTTACAAGAGAAAGTGCAAAATGTCAACAATAATGACAAAACCAAACAAGATGCACAGACCCACGAAATGTATCATGTTTTCCAAGCTGCGTTTGATCGGTTTGCCCCGGATCCATTCGATGAGCGTGAAAACCACATGCGACCCATCCAAGGCAGGAATTGGCAACAGGTTGAAAATGGCTAGGTTTGCCGAAATGGCCGGAATCAAAATCAAAAGATTCAGCCAGTTTGTTTGAGTTGCCGAAGCAATCATGGTTATTGTCGAAATTGGCCCTCCGACAGCGCTTATTGGCAACTGGAAGGTTATCAAAAGCCACAGGGATTTCAAAACCACCCAGGCAAAACCAAAAGCCAGCTCCCAGCATCTGCCGAGCGCTTCGCCAAAGGAATAAACATATGGAGCATATGTGAAGCAAAGATAATAGTTTTCAGAGGCCAGCGTCACGCCGTCATCTTGATAAGTTCGGACAACCTGGAATTTTAGCTGCACATCTTGCGTCTGCCCGTCTCTTTTTACAGTGACATTGAAAGAATAGCCGTCAATCACACCATCTGGTGCGTTTTCGATTCCGCCATATGTTTCCTCAACAAACTCGGCCACTTCGGTTTGTTTTTGCGCGATCAGATTTTGAAAGGTTTCTCCAAATGCAAAGTCGACTTTTGTTCCGTCGATATATGTGATGATATCGCCTTCTTGCAGCTCGGATTGATAATAACTCTGCCCACCCACTTCGACAAAATTCGAACGAATTTGCGGAACATCATATCCCGCTGTGCAAAGAAGGATCAAAGAAAACAGCACTGCCGTCAAAAAATTCATAGTGATGCCTGCCAAGAAAACTATGATGCGTTTCCAAGGTTTTTGAGCGTTGAAGGAATCCTTTTCAGGTTGCTGAGCATCATCTTCCTCACCTTTAAAAGCGCAATATCCGCCAAGAGGAAAAATGCGAAGCGAAATAAGCTCGCCTCGCTTATTTTTTCGTTGGAACAGTGGCTTGCCAAAGCCGACTGAAAATTCTGTTATTTTGAATTTTAAAAGCCTGCCGGCTATATAATGGCCAAGCTCATGCACCAGCACCATAAATAGCAAAATTACAATCGCAATTACAATGTAAAGCACATATGTTAAAACCTGCATTTCTCTCCTAAATCAAAATAAAGCACAGTGCAATCAAAAGATAAGGTGCTACAAAAATATATGAATCTATTCGGTCAAGCATTCCACCATGGCCAGGCAAAATCTTTCCACTGTCCTTGACACCTGCCCTTCTTTTTAAGAAGGATTCGAAAATGTCGCCGGCTTGCGCTATGACAGAACCGACAAGCACCACAATCAGCAGCTTCCAAATTTCAAGTGCAGAAAGTGCTGAACTGAAATAATCGATTGCATCTAAAATTAAGTATACACAAGCAGACAAAAGAGTGGCCCACAAACTGCCGCCAATCGCGCCGGAAATTGTCTTATTTGGGCTGATTTTTGGGACTAGCTTTTTTCCACCAATCAGCATGCCAGTCAGCATTGCAAAGGAATCTGTGAGCATTGGAATCAAAAAGGCAAAGATGAGCGCGATAAGTGAAAGTTTGCCATTGAAGTTTGCGATGTTTTCCATGCCTATTTCATCAATGTGGTTGATGAAGGTCATCGTCAAAAACAAGATGGTTGGATAAACTAGGCCTGCCATTGTGTGAAGTGCGCGTTTGAATGAAAATTTGGCATTTGACATGTTTTTGATTTCACGAATGCGCATTTCATTATTGACAGATTTTTTTCTTATTAAATCGATTATAAATGAGACAAGACCATCCACGATCACAAGGCCAAGGTCGATTAAAAAGGTGTAGCCAAAGCCAAGGTCAAAATAAAGGCCTAAAAGCGTTGCTGTCACCACGAAAGCTGGAAAAGTCAGCACAACATATGAATTGTTGAAAAGCCCAATTCTTGAAAGCAGTTTTGAAAATTCATATGCCGCAAAGCAAGCGACGATTGCAAAGAAAACGTCAAAAAAGTAAGGGCTGATGTAAACCTTCAAAACGAACATCAGCGCAATGACAATCACGATTGCAAGTGAGGTTAAAAGCCTTTTTTTCATTAGTTTCCTCCAAATCTCCTTGTGCGCTTTGAATATTCATCGAGCGCTTTTTTGAGATGTTTTTTGTCAAAATCTGGCCACAATAATTTTGGAAAGTAAAGTTCGGCATACGAAGCTTGCCACAACATGAAATTTGAAAGCCTGATCTCTCCACTGGTGCGGATTATAAAATCTGGATCAGGAAAGTCTTTGGTGTAAAGTGAAAGCGAGATGTCTTTTTCAGTCACCTTCTTTTTGCCCTGAGCAATGAGTTTGTTGACAGCTTGAACAATGTCTTCCCTGCCACCATAATTTAAGCAGAATCCGGCAACCAATGTTTTGCAGTGAGCTGTGTTTTTTACAACATCGGCGATTGCTCGTTGAGCCGGCTTTGGAAATGGTGTCAGATCACCCAAGATTTCAACCTTGATGTCATGCTCTAAAAAGAAATCGAGGCCTTTTGAAAAATATTCATTAAAAAGACTCATAAGCCCGTCAACTTCGCTTGCCGAACGCTTCCAGTTTTCGGTTGAGAAGCAATAAAAAGATGCATAGCCTATGCCCTCTTGGATCAAGGCTGCAAGGGTCCTTTTGATTGCCATCACGCCTTCGCGGTGGCCTGCTTGTTTTGGAAGCAAGCGTTTGGCTGCCCATCTGCGATTGCCGTCAACAATAAAGGCGATGTGTTTTGGTTTTGCCATAAAAGACTCCTAGATTTCAAGAATTTCTTTTTCTTTTGTGGCAAAGGAGGCGTCAACTTTAGCAATGTAGGAATCCAGCATTTTTTGAATGTCGGCTTCAAGAGAGGTTTGTTCGTCCTCGCTGATTTCTCCATTCTTTTTCATGTTTTTCACTTTGTCCATCGCATCGCGCCTTGCAGAACGCATTGTGACCTTTGTGTCTTCTGCGATTTTTTTGATTTGTTTGACGATTTCCTTTCTTCTTTCCTCGGTGAGCTGAGGGAACACCAGCCTGATCACTTTTCCGTCATCTGATGGAGTGATTCCTATGTCAGAAGCCGCGATCGCTTTGGAAACATTTTTCACTTGTGATGCGTCCCAAACGGTTATGCACAAAATCCTTGCCTCTTGCACGGAAATGTTTGCCATCTGTTTGATTTGGGTTGGCACGCCATAGTAATCGATGTTGATTTTGTCAAGAATGTGAGGGTTTGCTCTCCCTGCCCTGATCACCATATATTCATTTGTTTGATGATTGTGTGCTTTTTCAAGTTCTTCTTCAAACTCAAAGAAAAGCTCGTCGATGATTTCTTTTTCCATGATTTCTCCTATTAGTTAAAAGTATACAGGATTTGTGAATTTTTTCCAAATGAATATAATAAAAAAGAGCTTAAAATTTAAGCTCTATTTACATAATGTGATAGAAGTTTTACATCATCTTCAAGTTGATTTGATGTTTCTTGCAATTCGCTTGCTGTTGAATAATCTCTTGCATGATTTGCAAAGAAGATTTTTTCGTCATAGGTTTCAAGTTCTTTTGCCCTTTGATTTCTTAAATCCAACGCGCAAGCCAAAATTTGACCTCTGCTTATGAAATATTGATCCTTTCGCGCTATTGCTTTTTCTGGACTGGCAAATTCAAGCTTGATTTCTGGAAAAGCACCTGCAAGTTCTGGGTGTGCGTTAAACGCACGTTTAAGCTTGTAACAGGAATCATTTAGTAGATATCGGAATTTTACGTAGTGACCTGATTCTGTTGCCATTCTGGTTGCAAGTTTTCTTGCAGATGAATTAATGCCTTTAAGCACGACGTCGTTGACATCACTTTTTTTCAAGCAAGTAAGAAGTACATCTGGGTGATAGGTGTTTTTGCTTATCTTTGCTTTGCGTTTGTATTCCTCAACCAATGGCCTAGCCTGATAGCAGGAGCGCATAATTGTCAAAGCTTTGAGCGTGTCAACGCTGAATCCAAAATTGCTGTGCAGAAATGAAACAAGCTCCATGTGCTGGCCAACCTTTTCAGAAGAAGCGAGAGTTTGATAATTTTTCAATATACCTTTAAACTCCTCATCTAAAAAAGAAAAATTTATTTTGCTTTTTTTCAAATACGCCTCAATAATCATTCGCGCTTCTGATTCCGAACCTTTTGTTCTGTTGATTAAATCTTCTCCATACAAACCGGTTTTGTCTTCATCTAATTCTGAATTTTCAGAGGTTTTAACAGCCTTGTTTTTTCCTGTTTTTTGCGTTTGTTTTTTTGAAGCTGTTTGTCTTTTGTAAATAGGATTTAAAATTGAATCAGGGTTGTTTAAAAGTTTTGTTTTAAAGTCTTGTTGCTGGTTGCGAGTCAATCCTTTCAACTGCGAGAAAAGTTGCACATAAAAATCCACATCACGGCTGTAAATTGTGTTGGAATTGAAAAGAATCTTCTTGACATCTTCTCGTGAATATTCTTGTAAAAGCACCTCATTGACAGCTTCCAAATCATACTTTGTTGATGTATAGAAAAGCGGCCATTTAACACGATTGAATGATTTTAAAAACTCAGCAATCTCTTCTTTTGTAAGCACGCTGCTTAAAGCATTTGCCAGTTTTTCATACTTGTTTGGAGAGCAAATGATGTTGGAAGGAGTCTCTTTGAGAGTTTCCAAATATTCTTGGCCATAAATGGTTGTAAAAAAGTTGATTGTTTTTGTGATGGTTTCAGCTTTTAATGCAAGCGGCGTGATGCTTTTTTTGACCATGTTTAAAACTTCTGGATAAGTGCCATACAATTCTTTTAAAGTTTTTACAACCTTTTCAACATTTGCTAGTTTTAATTGACTAAAAAGCACTGGTGCTTTTTGCACTATTTTTTCAATTTCACTTTCCGCTGTGTTTTCATTTATATCCGCGCAATATACAAGAGATTTTAAATAATCAAAAACCTCAGAATTATAATATCTTGCTGGCATCAACAATTTGGCCATATTCACCCCCTAACAGAGAATATTATATGGCATTTTGGACGAATAGTCAATACCGAAATTTAAAAAAAAACTCCCATTTTGGGAGCTTTTTTATGACATTTGTTTTGCAACTTCTTCTGCAAGATTGTCTTGGCGTTTTTCCAATCCTTCGCCCATTTCATATCTTGTGAATCTGCGAACAGTGATCTTTTCGCCAATGGTTGCAGTTGCCTCTGTGAGCAATGCTTGAATGGTTTTTGATGGGTCTTTAACAAATTCTTGATCAAGCAAGCAGAAGTCTTTGTAGAATTTTACAACTCTTCCTTCAACCATCTTGTCGATGATGGCTGCTGGTTTGCCTTCATTTTTAGCTTGTGCGCGAAGAATTTCTTTTTCTTTTTCAAGCACATCTGCTGGAACTTCTTCGCGAGAAACATATTTTGGATTTGCAGCAGCAATTTGCATTGCGATGTCCTTTACAAGTGACATGAAAGCATCAGTTCTTGCAACAAAGTCTGTTTCGCAGTTTACTTCAACAAGCACACCGATCTTTCCACCCATGTGAATGTAAGAACCAACCACACCCTCGGAAGCGATTCTGCCTTGTTTCTTTGAGGCAGCAGCGATGCCTTTTTCTCTGAGCCAAGTGGTGGCCTTTTCAAAGTCACCATTAGTTTCGGTGAGTGCTTTTTTGCAATCCATCATGCCGGCTCCGGTTCTTGCTCTAAGCTCGGCAACATCTTTTGCTGTAAACATATTATTCCTCTCCTTTTGGTTCAGATTTTTTTGTCGCTTTTTTTGTTGCAGGTTTTTCGGTTTTTGTTTCGCTTTTTTCAGCCTTTTTTGCTGGCTTTTCAGCTTTTGCCTCTTCTGCTTTCACTTCTTCGGCAGCTGGTTTTTCTTCCTTTGCCGCAGGTTTTTTGGCAGCAGGTTTTTTCTTGGCAACTTTCTTTTCCTTGTCTTCTGTCTGCGCCATTCTTAGATCGGAAGAGCACACGTCTGAACTCCAGTCACGTAGAGA